>JAYUGN010000314.1:0-22021 GCA_043767605.1 Gammaproteobacteria bacterium | reverse complement strand
GATGGCGGCGCGAAGTGGACCTGCTCCGCTGGCGCGACCAACGGCGTGCCGACCAAGTACCTGCCGGGCGCCTGCAAGTAAGCGCAAGCAACACCGCTTCAGGAAAATGGCCGCCTTCGGGCGGCCATTTTCTTGGCCGTTTATATTTCACCTGCATGATTCCAAACTCCAATTTCAAGGCGCCGGCCGTCGGAGCCCTGTTGTGGCTGAGCCTGCTGCTGGCAGGGGTCGCCTACGGCCAGGGCATCACGGGAATGTTCTTCGTCGACGACTACGAAAACCTGCAAGGGCTTTCCAGCATCGGTGAAAGCCCGATGCCGGAGTCCGCGATCCGGTTTGCCGCGGCGGGCTTCTCCGGGCCGCTGGGCCGCCCGCTGAGCCTGCTGAGCTTCGTCCCGCAGTGGCATAGCTGGCCGGACGCGCCATCCGATTTCATCGAAGCCAACATCGCACTGCACCTGCTGAATGCCTGCCTGGTGTTCTGGACGCTGCTGCGCGGCCTGCAGTTGGTCCTGCCCGAGGACTCCCGTCGAGCCGAACTGCTGGCACTTTCGGCGACCTGGCTCTGGATGCTGGCGCCTCCCCAGGCGGGAGCGGTCCTATACGTCATTCAGCGCATGGCTGAGCTGTCCGGGACTTTCATGCTCCTGGGCCTGTTGCTGTATGTCACCGGCAGGCGCGCTGAACTGAAGGGTCAACGCGCCCGCGGCATGTTGTGGATGTTAGCGGGCCTGGGTACCGGCACGGCGCTGGGCCTGTTGGCCAAGGAAAATGCTGCGCTGTTCCCCATGATGCTGCTCGCACTCGAGGGCACTTTGTTCCAGGGACTGGCGCGCAGCCCCCTGTGGCGACGATTCGCGGCGCTGATGCTGTGGCTGCCGTCACTGGCAGTGCTGGGATACCTGGCCTGCCAGGTCCCGCATCTGCTCGACAATCCAGCGGGCCGCGACTTCAGCTTCGGCGAGCGCCTGCTGACCGAGCCGCGGGTCCTGTGGATGTACCTGCAGAAATTCTTCCTGCCGCCGCTGTACGGCATGCGCCTGTACTACGACGATTTCCCGGTGTCGCACTCGCTGCTCGAGCCCTGGACCACGCTGCCGGCGATCGCGGGCTGGCTGGCGATGGTGACGGCGGCGGCAATGCTGCGGCAGCGGGCACCGACGTTTGCATTCGCCGTACTCTGGTTCCTGGTCACCCATGTCCTCGAATCAAGCATCATCCCCCTGGAACTGGCCTTTGATCATCGGAACTACATCGGCCTGATGGGGCCGGCCCTCGCGCTGGCCTGGTATGGCGCGCGCGTGCTGGAAGCCCCGCTGACGCAACGGGTGCGTCCGGTCCTGGCCGCGGCGGCGGCGGCCTATGCCGGGTTTTTCCTGTTTGCCATGGCGCACACCGCGTCATTCTGGGGACAGCCTTGGGAGCTCGCGCATTACTGGTCCGAGCAGCAGCCGGACTCGCGGCGCGCCCAGCGGGGCGCGGCGAAATTCTTCTGGAAAATGGACGATCCGGAACGGGCGGTCGAGGTGTACGAAAACGCCTTGCAGCGCTGGCCCGGGGATATTTCGCTCCTGCTCGGTATTTACGAACTGGGCTGCGCGTATCCGAACCTCCAAATGCCCGCCCAAGCCCGCATCACCTCGATCGTGGCGCAATTTGACAGTACGATCCCATCGACCGTGGGCATGCTGAATGTCCTGGTGACCGGCACCGAGGAAAACCTGTGTCGGCGCTACACTCCGGCGGAACTGTGGAGCATGGTTGAAATGGTATTCGACACGCCGCGGCTGGCCAGCCAGGAACAGAATCACCTGCTGCTGCAGTCGCGCATCGCCGACCTCGCCAACGACCGCCCGCTGGCGCGGACCTTGCTCGATCGCGCCCTGCGCGCGCGTCCCGCCGCCCAGGCGCTGCATCAGGGAATCCTCTGGTCGCTGCAGTCACGCGACGCCGCCTGCGCCCAGCGCTACCTGGAGCGCCTGGACGCTTCGACTGCCGTGGGCAGGGTGGAACGCTGGGCCTACCGCGATGAGCTTGCACAGCTGCGCGCGCAGCTCGCGCGCCTGCCTGCCGGCGCCCACCCCGTTACTCCCTCCGAGTGCATCGCATGAGCCCTGGCATATCGATCGTGATCCCCGCCAAGAACGAGTCGGCGACCATCGGCGGCCTCGTCACCGAGGTGCGCCGCCTGCTGCCGGACGCCGAAGTGCTGGTGGTCGATGACGGCTCGAGCGACGGCACCGGCGAGCTGGCCGCGCAGGCCGGTGCCCGCGTGGTGCGCCATCCGGTCAGCCGCGGCAACGGCGCCTCGGTGAAAACCGGCGCGCGCGCCGCCCGCGGCGGGATCCTGGTGCTGATGGACGGCGACGGCCAGCACGATCCCCGGGATATTCCCGCGCTGCTCGCCGAGATCGAGCTGGGCCAGGACCTCGTGATCGGCGCGCGCGATCGCGGCTCGCAGGCCAGCGTCCTGCGCCTGCTCGGCAACGGCTTCTACAACCGCCTGGCGAGCCTGATGGTGGGCCAGCCGATCCGCGACCTGACCTCCGGTTTCCGCGCCGCGCGGGCCGGGCAGTTCCGGGAGTTCCTGCCGCTGTACCCGAACGGCTTTTCGTACCCGACCACCTCGACGATGTGCTTCTACCGCGCGGGTTACGGCGTGAGCTTCGTGCCGATCAAGGCGCGCCAGCGCGTCAAGGATGCGCCGAGCCACATCAACCTGCTGCGCGACGGCGGCCGCTTCCTGCTGATCATCTTCCGTGTCGGCACGCTGTATTCGCCGCTGAAGATTTTTTTCCCGGTGAGCCTGCTGCTGTTCCTCGGTGGCCTCGGCTACAGCACCTGGACCCTGACGCAATACCACCGCTTCACCAATTTCGGCGCGCTGATGTTCGTGACCTCGCTGCTGGTGTTTTTCATGGGCCTGATCTCCGAGCAGGTGACGCAGCTGCTGTATTCCCAGCGGAGGGTTGACGAATGAAGGATCCGCGCGCGTCGTTTCCCCTGGTCGACTCCAGTTACGACAACGAGGAGATCCTGGCCTGCATCGCATCGCTGCTGAGCGGCGAGCTGACGATGGGCCGGCGGGTGCGCGAGTTCGAGCAGGCGTTCGCCCGCTACCTGGGCGTGCCGCACGCCGTGATGGTCAATTCGGGATCCTCGGCCAACCTGCTGGCCGTGTCGGCGCTGACCAACCCGGTGCGGCCGCGTCGCCTGCGGCGCGGCGACCACGTGGCCGTGCCAGCGGTGTGCTGGTCGACGTCGCTGTGGCCGATCATCCAGGCCGGCCTGACGCCGGTACTGGTGGACGTCGATCCCGGCACGCTCAACCTGTCGCTGCCGTCGCTGCGCGCCGCGCTGGCCCGGTTCCCCGTCAAGGCCGTGATGATGGTGCATATCCTGGGCAACTCGACCGAACTGGCCGGCCTCCTGGAACTGGTGGCCGAGCACGAGCTGTTGCTGATCGAGGACACCTGCGAGTCGCTCGGATCGCGGTTCCGCAACGGGTTCCTCGGCACCCTGGGCCAGTTCGGCACGTTCAGTTTCTACTTCTCGCACCACATGACCACCATCGAGGGCGGCATGGTGGTCTGTGGCGCCGACACCGACGCCGATTTGCTGCGCTGCCTGCGCGCGCACGGGTGGAGCCGGGAGCAGAGCAACCGTGCCGAGATCGAGGCGCGCCACGCCAACATCGATCCGCGCTTCCTGTTCATCAATGCCGGATACAACGTGCGGCCCATGGAAATCCAGGGCGCCTTCGGCCTGGCCCAGATCAAGCGCCTCGATGCCATGAACTGGCATCGGCGCGACAACACCGGGCGCATCCGCGCGTCGTTCCATGCCCACCCGCGCTGGCGGGACCAGCTGAGCTTCCCGCGCTCGACGGCTGACCTCGACCCGTGCTGGTTCGGGTTTCCGTTCCTGCTGCCGGCGACGCCCGGGTTCGATACCGCGGCGTTCACCGAAAAGCTGCGCGCTGCGGGCATCGACACGCGTCCGATCGTGTCAGGCAACATGGCGCTGCAGCCAGCCGTGGCCCTGTTCGAGGTGGAATGTTCGCTCGGGCCCTTCGCTGGCGCGCAAGCTGTGCACGACCGCGGCCTGTTCATAGGCTGCCACGCCAAGCCGCTGGAGCAGGAGCGCGTCGACTGGCTGGTGGACACGGTCATGCAGGCCCTGCCCTAGCCCATGAGCGCGCGGCCGCAGGTGTTCCCGCAGCCCTCCTGGATCCCGCCCTTCGATCACTGCAATGCCTTCGCCGGCATGACGGTCGGCGTCACCGGCGCACGCGGCGTCCTCGGCAGCCTGTTGTGCCGCCGTCTGGAGCAGGCGGGAATCGCCACCCGCCCATTCGACGGCGACGTCACCGACGCCGCCGCGCTCGCGGGCTGGGCCGCAGCCGGGCGCTTGCAACTGGCTTTCCATTTCGCTGCGGTGGTGCCGGTTGAGCGGGTCGAGGGCGACCCGGCGCGCGCATTCGACGTCAATGCCGTCGGGGCGTACGCCGTGTGCCGGAGCCTGGCCCTGCAGCCGGAGCCGGCGTGGCTGTTCCTCGCTTCCACAAGCCACGTGTACCAGCCGCCGGCGGACGGCGCAGCGCTCAAGGTCGGCGATCCGGAGCGGCCGGCATCGCTCTACGGCCGCACCAAGCTTGCGGGCGAGCAGTTGTGCCGGCAATTCCTCGAAGCCACGGGCCGGCCGTACTGCATCGGCCGCATCTTCAGTTTCACGCACGCCACGCAACAAGAGCCCTTCCTGGTGCCGCGCCTGCGGCGGCAGATCGCCGGGCTGGCCGACGGCGCGGCCCTGCCGGTCGTCAATCCCGACTCGGTGCGCGACATGCTCGATGCGGAAACGGTGATCGACGCGGTGCTGCATCTGGCCCACCGCCGGGTGCACGGAACCGTCAACATCGGCAGCGGCCAGGGCATGAGCGTGGCCGCAATCGCCCGGCACCTCGCGGCCCAGCAGGGCAAGCCGATGCGGCTCGCCGGCACGCAGAAAACCGCAGCCGACACGCTGGTCGCGGACGTCGAGCCCCTGCGGCGGCACCTTGCATGATCGCGGCCTCCGTCGTCATTCCAACGTTCAACCGCGCGCGCTTCCTGCCGCGCGCGATCGACAGCGCGCTGGCGCAAACGCACCCCTGCCAGGTGGTGGTCTGCGACCACGGCAGCACCGACGGCACGCCGGAGGTCGCGCGCACGTACGGGCCGCGCATCACCTACGTCCGGCGCGAGGTCGACCAGGGGCCGATCGCCTGCTGGCGCGATGGAGTCGCCCACGCCACCGGCGAGGTGGTGCAGATCAACTTCGATGACGACTGGACCGAGCCGGCGTTCGTGAGCCGTTGCCTCGAATTGCTGGCCGACGACGTCGCTTTCGTCTACACCCGCGTCAACGTTGTCGACACGGGCACGGGTCGCGCCCAGCCTCACAACCGGCATCCCGCCGGCGTGCGGCCCATCCGGGACTTCGTGCGCCACCTGCTGCGCATGTCGACCACCGTAAGCCCCGGCTGCGCGCTGTTCCGGCGCGTCGACGTGGCAACGCACCTGTTGCCGAGCGTGCCCGGCGCCGCGGGCCGTTACGGGAAAAACACCGGCGTGGGCGAGGATGCGCTGCTGTTCCTGCTGACCTCGCTGCACTACCCGCGCTACGGCCACGTGCCGCAGGCCCTGGCAAGTTTTTCGGCACATCCCGGGAGCATCACGATCGATGCCTTGAATTCGGACAAGCGGGCGGCGCTGGTGGCGGCCTACGATCACGCCAAGGCTTTTTACCGTGAGCAGCCGGGAAGCGAGCCGCCGCGGGCGCGGCCGCTGGAACTGCTCGACGAGTTGCGCTGGCGCTGGATCGCCAGGGCCGGACGATGACATGACGCAACCGCAATCGCACCCCATCGACGTCAGCGTCATCACCGTGGTGCGCAACGGCGCGCGCCACATCGAACAGACGCTGTCGAGCGTGGCCAACCAGCGCGGCGCCCGTGTCGAGCACGTCGTGATCGACGGCGGCTCGACCGATGGCACCGTCGAGATCCTGCGGCGGAACGCCGACCAGCTAGGTTACTGGGTATCGGAGCCGGACGGCGGCATCAGCGACGCGATGAACAAGGGTGCGGCGCGGGCGCGCGGCGAATGGCTGTTCTTCCTGCAGGCGGACGACTACCTCGCGGCCGACGAGGCACTCGTGACCGCGCTGGCGCAGGCCCAGCCCGACGCGGGCTTCATCGCCTGCACGCTCCACTACGTGGAAGCCGCGCGCACGCGCGCCGTCGTCCCGAGCGGATTCGCGCCCTATCTCAACCTCAAGCACACGCTGCAGCACCAGGCCACGCTGATCCGGCGCGTGACCTTCCAGCGCCTGGGTGGATACGACACCACGCTGCGCGTCCATATGGACTACGACCTGTTCCTGCGGGCGATGCGCGCCGGCGAGCGCGCCGTCGTGGTCCCCGGCCTCGTGCTGGCCTGCATGCGCGCCGGCGGGCTCAGTGGCCGGCGCGACTGGCCCTCGCTGTCGGCGCGCTTCGCCGAGGAGCGCGCGATCCACGCGCGTTACGCCGTGGGTTTGCCCGGCCGCGTTTTCTACGCGATCTGGTGGCGCTTGTACCTGCCCTACCGTTTCCTCAGGTCGCGCCTGTTGCCAAGGCCCGGCTGATCTCGCGGCGCCCCACCAGCCAGTAGCCGAGCGGCATCGTCAGCAGGTAGGCGGCAAGACCCGCCAGCACCACGCCCGACACGCCGAAGCGCGCGGCCAGCCAGACTTTCGCCGGCAGCGCGAGCAGGCAGAACAGCAGCACCGCCGCGACCTGCGCGCGCACGATGCCGGCGCCATTGAGGAACATCGCGAAAGCGTTGCCCGTCGCCTCGACCACGCTCCACAGCGCGAACAGCAGCAACAGGGAGAACGGTGGCGTCACCGTCGAGCGCGTCCACCACTGCAGCAGCGCCGGCGCCGCGAGCAGCAGCACCGCGGCGCCGGCGGCGGCGAGCAGGCCGGTCCGCAGCAGGCTCGCGCGCAGCGTGCGCGCCACGAAGCCGCGGTCGCCGCGGGCCTGGGCCTCGGCATACGCCGCCCACAGCGGCGCGTTGAGGATCATCAGCGGCTGGGTGACGAACTGGAATACGCGCTGCGCGACGCTGTAGATCGCAACATCGGCGAGGCCCAGCGCGCGCGAAATGATCAGGGGATCGACGCTCCAGCCCACCATCACCCCGATTTGCAGCAGCAGGAACAGCCCACCCGAACGCAACAGCGGCAGGGCCCGCTGCGCGGGCACGCGCCAGGGCCAGCGCACGAGCTTCTCGCGCGCGAGCACTGCGAGCAGCGGCAGCGGCGCCAGCGCGTTGACGCCGAGAGTCGCCGCCAGCAGCACCGGGATGGGCGCCTGGGCACGCGCCGCGCAAAACAGCGCCAGCAGCGAAACGCAGTAACCCGCCGCCACGGCCAGGTGCGCGATGTAAGCCCTTTGCAGCCCCGCGAAAATGCGCAGGATGGACGCCGAGAACAACTGCAGCGCGAACCACCCCGCGAACTGCAGGGCCGCGGTGCGCAGTTCGTCCGCCAACGCTGGATCGACGACCTTGAGCCAGGCCGCCAGCGGGCCGAGCCCGGCGAGCGACGCCGTGACGCCGCCGATCAGCGTTGCGATGACGAGCATCACCGCCAGGCCGTCGCCGATCGTGCGCCGCAAGCCTTCGGCATCGTCGCGCGTACTGGCGACCGCAACGCCGTTCACGAGCGCGTTGCCGACACCGAGGTCGAGGAAACCCAGCAGGCCGACCAGGCTGGCCAGCAGCATCCACAGGCCGAAGCGCTCGGCCCCCAGGTACGGCAGGGTCAGCGGCACCGAGGCCAGCATGACCAGCAGGCCCGCGGCGCGACTCAGCACATGCGCGGTCGAGGCCCACGCGGCGCGGCGATAGCGCCCGGCATCGCGCGACTCTGTCACGGACGCGCTCCTGAGGCGGGCCCCGCGGCGAGCGCCTGTTTCAGCACGCTCTCGAAGCGTCCCGCCATGGCCGCCCAACCTTCCGGCCGCAGCGCCGGAGCGCGAGGGTCGGACAGCTGGCGGCGCACTGCGGCGGCCAGTCCCTCGGCGCTGTTGGATTCCAGCGCGACGCCCAGCGCCGCGGCGTCCCCGCGCGCGAATACGCCGATGCGCGGAAACACCATCGGCGTGCCAACGGCCTCGATCTCCGCCAGCTTCTGTGGATAGCAGTAGCGGCCGAAGGCGTCGTCGCGCAGGCCGATCGAGGCGACGTCGAGCGCCGCCCAGAAGGCGGGCATCCGGTCGGGCGCCAGGGTGCCGAGCGCGATCACGCGCGGATGTGCCGGCGGTGCCAGCCGCGGCTCGCCGGCCAGCACCAGGTACAGGCCCGGATCCTCCGCCGCCAGCCGCTCGAACGCGCCGTACAACGCAGCAATGTTGCGCGAAGCGTCGAGCGCGCCGGCAGTGCCGAGCAGCCGCGCATGCGCCGGCAAGCCGAGCGCGGCGCGCGCCTCGGCGCGCGGCGGCGCCGCGCCGAAGGCGGGCTCAACCGCATTCTCGAGCGTAAGCCCCGGCGCGCGCAGGCCGTAGCGCGCCGTCAGGTATTCGCGCAGCGGGGTGCTGACGTAGGTCAGTGCGGCCGCCTGCCGCGCAGCGAGGCGCAGCGCCCCCCGCACCAGCGGCAGCCGCGAGGCGCCATAGCTTTCATAGTTGTCGTAGAAATCCACGACCAGCGGCACGCCGAGGGCGCGCGCGACGCGCGCGCCGGCCCACAGCTGCAGCGCGTCGGAGGACGCCACGATCGCCTCGGGTGCGAACGCGGCGGCCCGGGCGTACAGCTCGCCGAGCCACGCGCGCCAACTCGGCGGCGACAATATCGACAGGCGCCGCGTCGACCAGCGCAGCGTTCCCGGCGCGACTGCCAGATCGAGTCCCGGCGCGTGCTCGCGGTAATACGAGCAGGCCATGCCGCTGACCGCATGCCCGCGCCGCGCCAGCTCGGCCGGCAGGTGCCACAGCCGCCAGTAGCGGTCGGCGATGAAGTCACGCCGCAGCGAAAACTGCTTGCAGACGAAAAACAGCCGCATCAGGGAGCGCTCATTCCGCGGGCCTTTCCAGCAGCCAGATGTAAGTCGGCACCAGGCCGTAGCCGAAGCGCAGCACGCTGCGCGCGGCCAGCGCCTTCAGCGATCCCGGCGGCAGCATGTAATCCACGCCATAGCGCGCGGGGTCGCGGATCAGGCGCGCGGTGTAGTCGTGTACGGTGAACCCGCGCACCAGCCGTCGCAGCGCAGGCAGGCTGAGATGTTTCTCGTAGTAATGCTCGCCGCGCCCGAGCAGCCGCAGGTACGCATGCGCCAGCAGCCTGGGCAAGACCGACAGCAGCGGCAGCCGGTAATGCGGCTCCATCCACTGGAAGCGGTTGCCGGCGGCGAAATAGCACACGCCGCCGGCCTTCAGCACCCGCCGGATCTCGGCCAGCAGGCGCGTCGCGTCGGGGACGTGCTCGTAGACGTGCGCGCAGATGACGATGTCGATGCTCGCATCCGCCTGTTCCAGCGCCATGCCGTCGCCGACGTGGAATTCCAGGTTGGACGCCGTGACTCCGGCCTGGGCGGCCTGGATCGCCTCGCCATCGATGTCGATGCCGGTCACATGGCCGCAGGCGCCGGCCAGGATCGTGTCCATCACGCCATTGGACGCGCCCACGTCCAGCACTTTCTTCGTGCGCAGCGCATCGACGCCGCCCAGAAAATCCGCGAGCACCGCCACGAGAGTCCGCGCCTTGCGCTCGCGCGACGCGCGGTCCGCGGCAGCGTCGGGATACAAACGGGAAAAGCCGGCCTGGTAGCCCCGATCTGGCGCGGCGCTCATGGCGCGATTCCGGCGGCTTCGCGACACACGGCGCGCACGGCGGCCCCGTATCGATCCCAGCCGCAGGCCTGCGCATGCTCGCGGCAACGCTGCGCCGAATCCTGCGCGCCCGTTTCCCGCAGGACGCCGAGAATCGCCGCAGCCATCCCGGCGTAGTCGCCGGGTCGCACCAAGACACCGTTGTCGGCTGACACGGCATCGGGCACCCCGCCAACCGCGAACGCCACGGTCGGCGTGCCGTGCGCCGCGGCTTCGACGGCCGCCATGCCAAAGCCTTCGACATCGCCAGCGCACTCGATCACCGGGAAAGCCAGTACATCCGCGGTCGCGTACGCGAGCTGCAGTTCTTCATCCGGAAGCTCACCGGCGAGCAGTACGGCCGGACCCACGCCGGCGCGCATGGCCGCGGCGCGAATGCGCTCGCGGTAAGGACCCGAGGGCCGGTCGCCGTACCCGGGCTCCGCTCCAATCACCAGAAAGCGCGCTTCGGGGCAGCTGCGCAAGATCGTCGGCAGGACGTACTCGACGAACTCGACGACACCTTTGCGCTCGATCAGCCGGCCGACGAACAGCATCAGGGGATGATCGGCCAAGCCCCGGCGCGCAGCAAAATCCCGGGTGGCCGTCTCGGGAATCGCGCCGGCCGCCTCGACGCCGGGATGGATGACGCGGATCCGGGCCTGGTCGATTCCCGCCGCAATGGCAAGCTGCGCGGTATGCCGGCTGTTCGCCACCACCCGGTGAGCGGCACGAATCGCGGGCAGCGCCAGCGCGCGATAGACGGCGTTCCCGTAAACGATATCCAAGCCGTGGATCCAGACCACGTAAGGGCACGCGCTGCGCCGCGCCGCCAGCCAGGCCAGCGGGGCCATCACCCCGCTGCTGGCCAGCACCAGGTCGGCACCCCGCGTGCGCAGGGCCAGGTGAACCGCGGCCCGCAGCAGGAAGGGAACCATGCCGCCGGGAAGCTCCACGATCCCGTTCATCCCCGAAAGGTGCGACGCGCACCCGGCCGGACCCACCAGGTCGCAGGCCCAGTCGACCGATAGTTGCTCGACCGTGTGCTGCATCAAGCGCTCGATGCCACCCCGGAGCGGCGGCAGGTTACGGGCCACCAGCAAGGCGCGGGGCCGAGGCGGGTGTGGCACGGCAAGGTCGAGCCGCAAAAGCGCGTCCGGCGTTTTAATTTGAAGCTGCCTAAGCGTAGTATGGACAATAAGTTAGCAAATCTGCGGGCACCGCTCGCGGAACGGGGAGCCTGACGAGAATGGCGACAAATCCGACCCAGATGGCGGCCACCGGTTCTCTCAGTGGCCTGGCGCGCCGATTGGTCGCGGACGGCCTGCTGCCGGAAGACAAGGCCAGGGAAGCGCAGGCCAAGGCCCAGAAAGCCGGCATTTCGATCGTCAGCCAGATCGTCGACGACAAGCTGGCGCCCTGCAACAAGGTGGCCTACGCTGCCAGCAGCGCCTTCGGCGTGCCGATGCTCGACCTCGGTGCCGTGGACCTCGAGCCCGAGACCGTCAAGCTGGTCACCGAAAAGCTGATGCGCCAGCACCGCGTGCTGCCCCTGTTCAAGCGCGGCAAGCGCCTCTACGTCGGCATCGCCGACCCCACCGACCTCGCCGCGCTCGACGCCATCAAGTTCGCGACCAACCTCGCCACCGAGGCGATCGTGGTCGAGGGCGACAAGCTGCTCAAGGGCATCGACACCGCGCTGTCGAGCCAGGGTTCGAGCAGCATGCAGGTCGATGACGACGGCTTCAGCGGCGACCTGCTGATCGAGGGCGGCGAGGAACAGGAAGTCGACATCGCCACCGCCGGCGACGTCGACGACGCGCCGATCGTGCGCTTCGTCAACAAGATCATGCTCGACGCCATCCACATCGGCGCCTCGGACATCCACTTCGAGCCGTACGAGAAGATCTACCGCATCCGTTACCGCAAGGACGGCGAGCTGAAGATCGTGGCGACGCCGCCGGTGGCCATGGGGGGCCGCCTCGCCGCCCGCGTGAAAGTCATGTCCAAGATGGACCTGGCCGAGCGCCGCATCCCGCAGGACGGCCGCATCAAGCTGCACCTGTCGAAGAACAAGGCCATCGACTTCCGCGTCAGCACCTGCCCGACCCTGTTCGGCGAAAAGATCTGTGCCCGTATTCTCGACCCCTCCAGCGCGCAGCTCGGTATCGATGCGCTCGGTTACGAGCCCGAGCAGAAAGAGGCCTACCTCGCTGCGCTGAAGCAGCCGCAGGGCATGATCCTGGTCACCGGCCCGACCGGCTCGGGCAAGACCGTGTCGCTCTACACGGGCGTGAACATCCTCAACACCGAGGACATCAACATCTCGACCGCGGAAGACCCGGCCGAAATCAACCTGCCCGGCATCAACCAGGTCAACGTCAATCCGAAAGTCGGCCTGACTTTTGCCGCCGCGCTGAAAGCCTTCCTGCGCCAGGACCCTGACGTGATCCTGGTCGGCGAAATCCGCGACCTCGACACCGCGGAAATCGCGCTGAAGGCCGCGCAGACCGGCCACATGGTGCTGTCCACCCTGCACACCAACGACGCGCCGCAGACCATCGTGCGCATGATGAACATGGGCATCCCGGCCTATAACCTGGCCTCGACCCTCACGCTGATCATCGCGCAGCGCCTCGCGCGCGGCCTGTGCAAGCACTGCAAGCGCCCGGCCAACATCCCGCGCGACGAGTTGCTGAAGAACGGCTTCACCGCCGCGCAGCTCGACGATCCCGCCACCAAGATGATGGAGGCGGTGGGCTGCGACCAGTGCGACAACGGCTACAAGGGCCGCACCGGCATCTACCAGGTGATGCCGTTCTCCGAGGAGATGGGCCGCATCATCATGGAAGGCGGCAACGCCCTGCAGGTGGCGGAGCAGGCCCAGCGGGAAGGTGTCAAGGATCTGCGCCAGTCGGCGCTGATCAAGGTACTCGCCGGCAAGATCGACCTCGCGCAGGCCAACGCCTGCACGGTCGACTAAGTTCACTGGGATCGGAGCCGTAAACAATGGCTGAAGCCGCCGCCGTCAAGTCCGCCGGGAAGAAGACTCCCGTCAAGATCATCAAGGACTTCACCTTCAACTGGGAAGGCACCGACCGCAAGGGCAACAAGCTGAAGGGCAGCATGGTCGGCCAGACCGAGGCCATGATCAAGGGCCAGTTGCGCAAGCAGGGCGTCAACCCGATCAAGGTCGCCAAGAAGAGCAGCTTCAAGTTCGGCGGCGGCGGCAAGATCGAGAGCCAGGACATCGCGATTTTCAGCCGCCAGATGTCGACGATGATGACCGCCGGCGTGCCGCTGGTGCAGTCGCTCGAGATCGTCGGCCGCGGCCACGAAAAGCCGGCGATGGCCGACATGATCCTCGGCATCAAGTCGCACATCGAGGCCGGCAACTCGTTCGCCGAGAGCCTCGGCAAATACCCGCTGCAGTTCGACGACCTGTTCGTGAACCTGGTCAACGCCGGCGAGAAATCCGGCGCCCTCGAGACCCTGCTCGACAAGATCGCCACCTACAAGGAAAAAACCGAGGCGATCAAGAAAAAGGTCAAGAAGGCGCTGACCTATCCGGCGGCGGTGGTGGTCGTGGCGGTGATCGTGACCTCGATCCTGCTGATCTTCGTGGTGCCGCAGTTCGAGGAGCTGTTCAAGGGCTTCGGCGCCGACCTGCCGGCGTTCACGCAGATGGTGGTCAACCTCTCGCGCGCGCTGAAGACCAACGGCATCTTTATCGCGGCGGTCCTGATCGGCTCGATCATGGGCTTCCTCGAAATGCACAAGCGCTCGGCCCGCCTGCGCGAGATGACCGACCGGTTCATGATGAAAGTGCCGGTCATTGGCGACATCCTCTACAAGTCGGCAGTGGCGCGCTTCGCCCGCACGCTGGCGACGATGTTCGCCGCCGGCGTGCCGCTGGTGGACGCGCTGGAGTCCGTGGCCGGCGCCGCTGGCAACATCGTTTTCTTCAAGGCCATCAACCAGATCAAGGACGGCGTCTCGACCGGCCAGCAGTTGCAGCTGTGCATGTCGCAGACCGGCCTGTTCCCGCCGATGGCGGTGCAGATGATCGCGATTGGCGAGGAATCCGGCTCGCTCGACGCGATGGCCGGCAAGGTCGCGGACTTCTACGAGGCCGAGGTGGACGCGCTGGTCGACGCGCTGTCGAGCCTGCTCGAGCCGATGATCATGGCGATCCTCGGCGTGCTGGTCGGCGGCCTGGTGGTCGCCATGTACCTGCCCATCTTCAAGATGGGCCAGGTCGTCTAAGACCCAAGCGCCCGAAATGTCCCTGCTTGACGGACTGGCCCACAGTCCGGAGTACCTCACGTGGGCCGTGCTGGTGCTGGGCCTGTGCGTCGGCAGCTTCCTGAACGTGGTGGCGTGGCGCCTGCCGCAGATGATGGATCGCTCCGACCGCGACTATTGCCGCACGCTGCTCGAGGGCACGCCGTCCGCCACCCCGCCGCCGGCCGCGCCCGGGGCGCGCCCCGAACAACGATTGACGCTGAGCACGCCGGCCTCGCACTGCCCGGCCTGCAAGGCGCCGATCAAGCCCTGGCACAACCTTCCCGTGTTCGGCTGGCTCGCCCTGCGAGGCCAGTGCGCGGCCTGCGGCATCGCGATCTCGCCGCGCTATCCGCTGGTCGAGGCGGCGACCGGCCTGCTGAGCGCGTACTGCGCCTGGCATTTCGGCTGGAGCGTGCTCTTGCCGGCGGCACTGGCGATGACCTGGGCGCTGGTCGCGCTGAGCTTGATCGACTACGACCAGCAGCTGTTGCCGGATTCGATCACGCTGCCGCTGCTCTGGCTGGGCCTGTTGCTGAGCCTGGGCGACGTGTTCGTGGACCCGAAGGCGAGCATCCTCGGCGCGGCCGCCGGGTACGCCGGGCTGCGCGGTTTCTCGGCGTTGTACGGATGGATCCGGAAAAAAGAGGTCGTGATGGGCCACGGCGACTTCAAGCTGTTCGCGGCCTTCGGCGCCTGGTTCGGGCTGCAGGCGCTGCTGCCCGTGCTGGTCCTCTCGGCGCTCGCAGGCTCGGTCGTCGGCATCCCGGTCCAGCTCATCGCCCGCGCGCGCGGCAACAAGGGCGACGTGTTCGTGCCCTTCGGGCCGTTCCTCGCGCTGGCCGGCTGGCTGATGCTGGCCTGGGGTGACACCCTCCTGGGCACCTGGTTCCACCTCACCGCGGCACGCTGATGCTCGCCATCGGCCTGACGGGCGGAATCGCCAGCGGCAAGTCACTCGCGGTCCAGGCCTTCCGCGCGCTCGGCGCGCCAGTCATCGAGGCCGATTTCGTCGCGCGCGAAGTCGTGGCTCCCGGCACGCCAGGGCTCAAGGCCATCGTCGAGCGCTTCGGCAGGGAATACCTGCAGCCCGACGGCGGCCTGGATCGCCGCAAGCTGCGCGAGAGGGTGTTCACGGATGCTGTGGCACGCAAGGATCTCGAGCGCATCACGCACCCGCGGATCCGTGTGCGCTTGCTCGAATGGCGCGATGCGCAGGACGCGCCCTACGCCGTGCTCGACGTACCCATCCTGTTCGAGTCCGGCATGAACGCGCTGATGTCGCGGATCCTGGTCATCGACGCGCCGGTGGACACGCAGCTGCAGCGGCTCCTGGCGAGAGACCGCATCTCCGCCGGACTGGCAGGGCAGATGCTGGCCGCCCAGGCCAGCCGCACGGAGCGGCTGGTCTGGGCGGACGACGTGATCCTCAACGCCGGCGAACCCGCGGAGGTCTCGCGTGCAGTGCAGCAACTGCACCCGTTCTACCTCGCGCTCGCGGCCGGCGCGCCGCGGCCCTCGCGCGGCCTGCATTTGCCCTGATTCTCCGCGCAGCGCCACAATGGCTGCGTCACCCGAAACCACCGTGCCTTGAGCGAGCCAGCCGCCGCGATCGTTTACGAACAACCGCTCAACGAGCGGGTGCGCACGTTCCTGCGCCTCGAATTCCTGTTCGGCCAGCACCACCACCATCGCGCCGACCGCACGCACTGGGGCCTACGCGCCACGCTGCGCGCGCTGCTCGACATCCTGACCGTCGTCTCGCGCTCCGACCTCAAGACCGAAATCCTCAAGGAACTCGCCGAGCAGCACGGCGCGCTGACCAAGCTCGTGCAGCGGCCGGGCGTGGACCCGGCGCGGCTGTCGAGCGTGCTGGCCGAGCTCAACGACGCGATCAACGCGATGCAGGTGCTGACCACGCACACGCTCGCCACCGTGCTGCGCGACAACGAGTTCCTGATCTCGCTGCTGCACCGGAGCACGATTCCGGGCGGCGTCGGCGCCTTCGACCTGCCGAGCTTCCACCACTGGCTGAACCAGCCGCACGAGCACATCAAGCGCGACCTGGACGCATGGTTCGCGGACCTGCTTCCCTTCGATCGCGCGGTGACGCTGTCGCTGCGCCTGCTGCGCCAGAGCACCACGCCGCTGGAAGAGACGGCGCGCGGCGGCATCTTCGTGTACACGCCGACCGCCGAGTTCGAACTGGTGCGCGTGCTGGTCTCGCCCGCGGCCGGGGTGTATCCGGAAATCAGCGCGGGCCGCCACCGCTTCACGGTGCGCTTCATGACCCAGCGCGACGTGAACTCGCGGCCGCTGCAGGCCGCGGGCGACATCCCGTTCCAGCTGCAGTGCTGCGCGCTGTGACGAGCGCAGCGAGCCCGAAAAGCGGCGCTGCGGCCTGCCCTGCCTGCGGCAAGTCGCTCGACGCCTCCTGCGACGCGCGCGTAAAGCCGTTCTGCTCGGAGCGCTGCAAGATGGCCGACCTCGGCGGCTGGTTTGCCGAGCGCTACTCGGTGCCGGCCGAAACCAGCCAAGACGCCGAGTCGCCGCCCCCGCTGCCACCCGAGACAGCGCCCCGGCGCCAGTAGCTCAGGCGCGCCAGAACGCGGAAATCCCGGCAACGCCCTGCGCGCCGCTGGCCCAGGCGCGCGGCAGGTCGTGGGGCCCAAGCCCGCCAATCGCATAGATCGGCAGGCCCGCACCCGTGGCGAGCTTCGCAAAGCCTTCCCAGCCGAGCGTCACCGCGCCGGCATGCGTGGCCGTGGGCAGCACCGGGCCGAGCACGGCGTAATCGGCGCCGATCGCGCGTGCACGCGCGAGATCGGAGGCGTCGTGACAGGACGCGCCGAACCACTTGTCCTGCGCGACCGGCCGCTGCGTCAGCTTGCGCAGCATCGCGCCGGTGGCGTGGAAACCCGCGGCGTCGAAGCGCGCGACGTCCTGCGGATCGCGGTCGAGAACCGGCTTGACGCCGCCCTCGCAGAGCGCGCGCGCCATTTCGCGATACGCGGCGTCACTCGCCGCGGGCAGCCGCAGGCGCAACAGCGAATCCGGCACGAGCGCGCTGGCCGGGCTCGCCTCGAACGAAGGCGGCGTAAAAACCAGGTTCGACGGCAAGCGCAACGCGTTCACGATCGGCGCATCGGCCGCGAGCAGCTTCCAGCGCCGCAGTTCGCCGGGGGCAACCCACGCGTGGGCCGGATGCTCGCTGGAGACCGCTTCACCCTCGAACGCGGTGACCAGCCAGGTATCGAGGTCCACCGACAATTCGGGGTACACGTGCCGCAGGCGGATCAGCGGCCGGGCCGCGGTCACCCGGATGCCGAGCTCCTCGCGCAGCTCGCGGATGAGCGCCTGCTCCACGGTTTCGCCGGGCTCCACCTTGCCGCCGGGAAATTCCCACTCGCCCGGGTAGAGCTTGTGGGCGGGCCGCTGGCAGATCAGGATTTCGCCGCACGCGTTGCGCAGGGCGCCGGCGGCGATGTGCAGGAACCGCACCTCAACAGTCAGGTGCGGTACTCCGCGTTGATCTTCACGTACTCGTAGGACAAATCGCAGGTCCACAGGCGCGCTTTCGCCTTGCCGCGACCGAGGTCCACCGAGATCGTGTACTCGGGCTTGGCCAGCACGGCGGCGCCGAGTTCCTCGCGATAGCCGGGATGGGGCTGGCCGCGGCGCAGCAGCGGGATGCCGTCGAGCGAAAGGCCCACTTTGTCCTGCGCAAGACCCGGCACGCCGGCCTTGCCGATCGCCATGGCGAGGCGGCCCCAGTTGGCGTCGCCCGCGAACAGCGCCGTCTTCACCAGCGGCGAATGCGCGATCGAGTAGCCGACCTTGCGGGCCTCGGCCACGGTGCGCGCGCCGCCAACCTCCAGCGTGACGAAGCGCGTGGCACCCTCGCCGTCGCGCACGATGGACTGCGCCAGCTCGATGCAGACCTCGGTGACGGCCTTGGCCACGGTCCTGTAGTCCTGGCTGCCGGGCGCGAGGTCCTTCTTGCCCGCCTGCGCGGTCGCCACGAGCATGCAGGCGTCGTTGGTCGAGGTGTCGCCATCCACGCTGGCGCAGTTGAACGACACGGCGACGGCGTCCCCGAGAATGCGCTTCACGGCCGCGGCCGACAGCCGCGCATCGGTGGCGATGAAGCCGAGCATCGTCGCCATGTCGGGGCACAGCATGCCCACGCCCTTGGCGATGCCGGTGACGGTCACCTCGCCCTGCGAAGTTCGCACGCGGCGCGAGGCGCCCTTGGCGACCGTGTCGGTGGTCATGATCGCCTGCGCGGCGTGCAGCCAGGCGTCCTCGCGCAGGCTGGCGGCGGCCACGGCAGCGGCGGCACACATACGCTCGACCGGCAGGCGCTGGCCAATCACGCCGGTGGAAAAGGGCAGCACTTCGGCCGCAGCGCAGCCTAGCGCCTTGGCCACGGCGAGCGTGGTCCTGCGCGCATCGGCGAGCCCGCCCTTGCCCGTGGCGGCGTTGGCGTTGCCGGAATTGATCAGCAGTGCCCGGACATTTCCGGAACCGCGGGGCGCGCTGCCCTTCAGGCGCTCGCGGCACAGCAGCACCGGCGCGGCGGCAAACGCGTTCTTCGTAAAGACGCCCGCGGCACGCGAGCCGGGCGCGAATTCCATCAGCAGCAGGTCCGTGCGGCCCGGCTTCCTGATCGCGGCTTCGGCCACGCCCAGGCGCACGCCCTTCACGGGCGGCAGGACTTCGGGGGTTTTGAGATTGACGGCCATGACGCGGGATGAGCTTACACGAGGGCTTCGAGGATTCTCACGCGATTGCCGCCGCGCTTCTCGGCGTACTGGCGCGTCTCCGGGATCGAGTCCGGCCGGTGCAGCGTGACCTTCGCGAAGCCGGCGGCGCGGAGAATGCCGTCGGCGTCCTCGGGGGTGGCGAAATGGATGTGCATCTTGCCGCCAACCACGCGCTGCACGACGCCGCGGAAGAATTTCCCCGCCAGCCCGTAGCGGTCGGTCTTCACGTAGCTGTCGGAGTAGTACACGCCCTGCGGGAAGCCCTTGAGGGCCGCGGCGATGCGGCGCCAGACATCCCGCGCGGTCGGCGGATCGAGGTAGCTCATCAGCCCCTCGGTGATGATCGCAACGCCGCCCTTGCCGTCGAGCGTGGCGGCGAGCTGCGACAGCGAGCCGGGGCCGTCGTCGCGCAGCACGTCGACGGTCTCCACGCGGTGCAGTCTTGATCCGAGCCTCGAGGCTTCGAGCAGCCGGCGCTTCAGCGTCGCCATGTGCGGCAGGTCGGTTTCGATATAGGCGAGCTTCGGGAAGCGCTTGCAGAAGCGCCAGCCCCGCGGCGACAGGCCCGCGGCCAGCTCGACGACCTGAGTGACCTCGCCGGACTCGATGCGCCGCGCCAGCAGCGTGTCGATGCCGAGGTGGCGCGCCAGCATCAGCGCATCGAAGTGCACGCCGAAGACACGCAGCGAGGCCATCAACAGCTGGAAGCCGCGGTCGTAGCGCTTGCCTTCGGGGATCAGCAGGCCCGGGTGCGAGAGCCCGTGGCGGTGCCAGAAGTACCCGGTGGCGTAGGCCGTCGGGCTGACGTCTTCCGAAACGGCGCGGTCTTTCACGTCGGCCGGGCGGCGCTCAGGTCAGCTTGCCGTGGCACTGCTTGTATTTCTTGCCGCTGCCGCAGGGGCAGGGATCGTTGCGGCCGACTTTCGGCTGCTCGCGCACGACGGTGGCGGGCCGCGCGGGCGCGGCGGCGCGCTCCTCGAGCGGACGGCCTTCGCCAGCCGCGGGCCCGGCGGGCGGCGCGGCGCCCCCGGCGTCGCCGGCCGGCAGCGGCGCGGACGCGTGCTGGAACTGCAGCGGCCGCCTTTCGGCGGAACGCCGGCGCTGTTCCTCGACCGCGGCCACGTCGGACTCGGCCTGGATCTGGACTTTCGACAGGATGCCGGTGACCTGGTGCTTGAAGCGCCCCAGCATCTCGTTGAACATCCCGAACGCTTCGCGCTTGTATTCCTGCTTCGGGTCTTTCTGCGCGTAGCCGCGCAAGTGGATGCCCTGGCGCAGGTAATCCATCGCGGCAAGGTGCTCGCGCCACAACTGGTCGATCACGTTCAGGAACATCGCCTTCTCGAAGTGCTCGAGCACCTGCGCGCCGATCTGCGACTTCTTGCCGGCGTAGGCCGTGGCCAGGGCCTCGGCGATGCGGGCCCGCAGGCCCTTCTCGTCGAGCAGGTCTTCCTTGTCGAGCCACTCGCGGATCGGCAGGGGCAGGCCGAAGTCCGTCTTGAGCGCCTCTTCCAGCGCCGGCACGCTCCACTGTTCCTCGAGGCTCTGCGGCGGGACGTGCACGTCCACCACCGCCTCCACCGCGTCGCGGCGGATCTCGTCGAGCATGGGCGTCACGCGCTCGGCGCTCATGACCTCGTCGCGAAGCTCGTAGACGACCTTGCGCTGGTCGTTGGCGACGTTGTCGTACTCGAGCAGGTGCTTGCGGATGTCGAAGTTGTGGGCCTCGACCTTGCGCTGCGCGGTCTCGATCGCGCGCGTGACCCAGCGGTGCTCGATGGCCTCGCCTTCCTCCATGCCCAGGCCCTGCAGCATCGCGCGCATGCGCGGTGGCGTGAAGATGCGCATCAGCGTGTCGTCGAGCGACAGGTAGAACCGCGAGGCACCCGGGTCGCCCTGCCGGCCCGAGCGGCCGCGCAGCTGGTTGTCGATGCGCCGGCTCTCGTGACGCTCCGAGCCGATCACGTAAAGGCCGCCGGAAGCGACCACCTGGTTGTGGCGCTGTTGCCACGCCGCGCGACGTGTCTCGCGCTCCTGGTTGCGCAGTTGCTGTGCCGCAGCGCTGGTGGCCTCTCCCGCCTTCTCGATGTCACGCTCGAGTTGCGCCAGCTCTGCATCGAGCGAGCCGCCGAGCACGATGTCGGTGCCGCGGCCGGCCATGTTGGTGGCGATGGTCACCGCGCCGGGCATGCCGGCGTTGGCGATGATCTGCGCCTCGCGCTCGTGCTGCTTGGCGTTCAGCACTTCGTGCACGATGTTTTCCTGCTTGAGCAGGCCGGACAGGAGCTCGGAGGTCTCGATGCTGGCGGTGCCGACCAGCGCCGGCTGCTGCCGCGCGTGCGCGGTCCTGATCTCGTCGATCACCGCCTTGAACTTGTCCTTGGCGTTCAGGAAGACCTGGTCGCCCTGGTCCTTGCGCAGCATCGGCATGTTCGGCGGGATCACCACGACTTCCAGGTTGTAGATGCTCTGGAACTCGTAGGCCTCGGTGTCGGCCGTGCCGGTCATGCCCGACAGCTTCTTGTACAGGCGGAAATAATTCTGGAAAGTGATCGAGGCCAGCGTCTGGTTTTCCTGCTGGATCGGCACGCCTTCCTTGGCCTCGATGGCCTGGTGCAGGCCGTCGGACCAGCGCCGCCCGACCATCATGCGGCCCGTGAACTCGTCCACGATGATGACCTGGCCGTCGCGCACGATGTAGTCCACGTCGCGCTTGTACAGCTGGTGCGCGCGCAGCGCGGCATTCAGGTGATGCATCAGCACGATGTGCGAGGCGTCGTAAAGGCTCTCGCCCTCGCCCAGCAGCCCGGCCTCGGTCATCAGCTGCTCGACGCGCTCGTGGCCCGCCTCGGACAGGTGCACCTGCTTGGTCTTCTCGTCGGCGTGGAAGTCGCCGGGACCCTCTTCCTCGGCCTGGCGCTGCAGCCGCGGCACCACCGCGTTGATCTTGCGGTACAGCTCGGGGTCGTCGTCGGTCGGGCCCGAGATGATCAGCGGCGTGCGCGCCTCGTCGATCAGGATCGAGTCCACCTCGTCCACGATCGCGTAGAACGGCGGCCGCTGCATCTTGTCGGCCATC
>JAYUGN010000313.1:0-3169 GCA_043767605.1 Gammaproteobacteria bacterium | reverse complement strand
GTGAGCTCCGGCCACAGCGACTTCTGCTGACCGGAGGCGCCGGGTACGGGATACTCGTAGAAACCCTTGCCGGATTTCTTGCCGGCGCGACCGAGGTCCTTGCACATCTTCTCGATCACCTTGCTGCCCGGATGCTCCGGCAGCGTTTTCCCCTCGGCGGCGTAGTCTTTGCGCGTCTGCTCGATGATGTGCATCGACAGCGACAGCGAGACTTCATCCTGCACCGCGAGCGGGCCGACCGGCATGCCGGCCTGCAGGCCGGCGACTTCGATCGAGCGCGGGTGCTGGCCTTCCAGCAGCATCGTCAGGCCTTCCATCGGGTACGTCGCAAAACAGCGGCTGGTGTAGAAGCCGCGCGAGTCGTTCACGACGATCGGCGTCTTCTTGATTTGTTGCACATAGTCGAACGCGCGCGCGAGCGTGTCGGCGGACGTCTTCTTGCCCTTGATGATCTCGACCAGCGGCATCTTGTCCACCGGCGAGAAGAAATGCAGGCCGACGAAGTTGCGTGGCCGCACGCTGGCTTCGGCCAGGCCCGTGATCGGCAGCGTCGAGGTGTTCGAGGCGAACACAGCGGTCTTGTCGAGCAGGCTCTCCGTTTTCTTCGTCACCTCCGCCTTGATCGCGCGGTCTTCAAACACCGCTTCGATCACAAGATCGCAACCGGCGAAATCCTTGTACTTCGTCGTCGCCTTGATGCGGTCGAGGAAAATCTGCTTGTCGGCCGGCATCATCCGGCCCTTCTTGATTTCCTTGTCGAGCAGGCCGGCCGAATAGGCCTTGCCCTTGTCGGCCGCTTCCTGCGTCGTGTCGAGCAGGGCCACTTCGATGCCGACCTTCGCGGAAACGTAGGCGATGCCGGCGCCCATCATGCCGGCGCCCAGGATGCCGAGTTTCTTCACGGTGCCCTTGGGTTGGCCCCCTATTTCGATTGGGGGACGGCTCTTGCCCTTGTTGATGGCGTTGAGCTGGAACCACAGCGTGCCGATCATGTTCTTCGCGACCTGCGAGGTCACGCAGTGCGCGAAGTAGCGGCCCTCGATCTTGAGCGCGGTGTCGATGTCCACCAGCGAGCCTTCGAACACGCAGGACATGATGTCGGTGACGGCGGGGTAGTTGCCCCAGGTCTTCGCGCTGGCCATCGAGGGCGCGATCGCCAGCATCTGCACGACGGCCGGATGCTTGCCGTCGCCGCCGGGGAACTTGAACTTCGGATCGTCCCAGGGCTGGATCGGCTTGGGATTCGCGAGGCACCAGGCCTTCGCGCGCGGCAGCAGCTCTTCCTTCGTCGCGACCAGTTCGGTGATGAGGCCGGCGGCCTTGGCTGCATCGGGGCGCAGCTCCTTGCCTTCCATCAGGATCGGCATCGAGCCCTGCATGCCCATCAGGCGCGGGATGCGTTGCGTGCCGCCGCCGCCAGGCAGCAGGCCCAGTTTCACTTCCGGCTGCCCGAACTTGGTCTTGGGATCATTGACCGCGATACGCGCGTGGCAGGCCAGCGCGATCTCGAAGCCGCCGCCCAGCGCGGTGCCGTTGAGCGCGGCGACGACCGGGCGGCCGCATTTCTCCATGGCGCGCAGCAGCGTGTTCATCTGCGTGACCATGTCCACCACCACCTGCGGGTCGGTGATGGCGTAGATCATCTCCAGATCCGCGCCAGCGATGAATTCCTTCTTGCCGGAGGTGATGATCAGGCCCCTGGCCGTCGTGTCGGCGATGAACTTCTGCACTTCATCGGCGAACGGCTTCATGAGGTACTCGTTGAGCACGTTCATCGAGCGGCCGGGCAGGTCGAGCGTCAGCGTGACGATGTTGTCGCTGTCGCGAGTCGCGATCACGGCTGTGTTTGGGGCGGCCATCAGTGGACCCTCTCGATGATGGTGGCAATGCCCATGCCGCCGCCGACGCACAGCGAGATCAGCGCGGTGTTCTTGTTGGTGCGCTCCAGCTCGTCCAGCGCGGTGCCCAGGATCATCGCGCCGGTTGCGCCGAGCGGATGGCCCATGGCGATGGCGCCGCCGTTGACGTTGACCTTGTCCAGGTCGATGTCGAGCGCGCGCACGGCCTTTAGCACCACGGCCGCGAAGGCTTCGTTGATCTCGAAGAGGTCGATGTCCTTCGCGTTCATGCCGGCCTTCTTCAGCGCCTTCAGCGCCGCCGGCGCGATGCCGGTGAGCATGATGGTGGGCTCGGAACCGGTGACCGCCACCGAGACGATGCGCGCGCGGGGCTTGAGCTTGAGCTTGCTGCCGATTTTCTTGTTGCCGACCAGCACCAAGGATGCGCCGTCGACGATGCCGGAGGAATTGCCGGCGTGGTGCACGTGCGTGATTCTCTCGACCGTCGTGTACTTGCGCAGGGCGGTGGCATCGAAGCCCATCTGGCCCATCATCTCGAACGAGGGTTTCAGCTGGCCCAGCGTGTCGACCGTGGTCTCGCCGCGGATCGTTTCATCCTTGTCGAGCACGGTCAGGCCATTGATGTCCTTCACTGGCACGACGGACTTGTTGAAGTGGCCCGCGGCCTGCGCCTTGGCCGCGCGCTGCTGCGAGCGCACGGCGAACGCGTCAACGTCGTGGCGCGAAAAGCCTTCCAGCGAGGCGATCAGGTCGGCGCCGATGCCCTGCGGGGCGAAGCCCATCGCTTGATTGACGCGCGGATCCATCGCCATCGCGCCACCGTCGGAGCCCATCGGCCAGCGCGACATGCTCTCGACGCCGCCGCCGACCACCAGGTTTTCCATCCCCGACATGACTTTCATCGCGGCGAGGTTCACCGACTCGAGGCCCGAGGCGCAGAAGCGGCTCTGCGTGACGCCCGCAACGCTCTGGTCCCAGCCGGAATACAGCACGGCAGTGCGCGCGATGTCCGCGCCCTGCTCGCCGACCGGCGTGACGCAGCCAAGCACCACATCGTCCACCTGGCTCGTGTCGAGGTTGTGTCGCGTCTTCAGCTCGCCGAAGAGGTTGGAGAGAAGGTGAACCGGCGTGACCTGGTGCAGGCTGCCGTCCTTCTTGCCCTTGCCGCGCGGGGTGCGCACAGCGTCGTAGATGAACGCGTCCGTCATGGTGTCTCCAAACTCGTCGCTGGGTAAGAGTTATTACACTCAAAAATGCCGCAGTGCGGCAAACCTTACGCCTCTGGTTTACACACTGTCAATACGCTTACG
>JAYUGN010000312.1:0-9114 GCA_043767605.1 Gammaproteobacteria bacterium | reverse complement strand
CGCCCTTCCGTAGCCGAGCCGCCCACGCCGCCGCTTGCGGCGGCGTCACTTGTGACGCAGAGCGTGCACGCCCAATCGCCCTGCGTGCCGTTGGTGATCCACATCTTCTGGCCGTTGATGACGTAGTCGCCGCCTTCGCGGCGCGCGGTGGTCTTGATGCCGGCGACGTCCGATCCGGCGCCCGGCTCGCTGACCGCAATGCAGGCCACCTGCTCGCCCGCGATCGCGGGTTTCAGATAGGTGTCCTTCAGGAAATCGTTGCCGAAGTTCGCCAGCGCCGGCGTCGCCATGTCGGTCTGCACGCCGATGGCCATCGGGATACCGCCGACGCGGCAATGACCCAGCGCCTCGGCGAACATCACCTGGAACGAGTAATCGAGGCCCAGGCCGCCGACGCTCTCGGGCTTGTTGATGCCGAGCAGCCCCAGCGCGCCCATCTTCTTGAAGATTTCCTTCGCGGGCCAGGTGCCAGCCTTTTCCCACTCGGCGGCGTGCGGGTTGATCTCGTTCTCGACGAAGGCTTTCGTCGTGTCGTAGATCTGCTGGTGTTCGTGCGTGATGTTCACGGCTTTCTTCGCTTCAAGCGGCCATTTTCAAGTGCAGCGGCACACCGGCTTTTGCGCACAGCCCGGCAAGGTAATCGAGCGACATCAATTCCACTTTACCGCGCACAATCTCGGAAATCCGCGGCTGCGCGATACCGAGTTTCTTTGCAGCAGCCGCCTGCGACAATTTGGTGGATTCAACCCACTTGCGCAGGGTCTCTGCCAGTTCCGCGCGGAGCAGCATCACCGCCGCCTGGTGCGGCGGAAAACCGAGGTCCTGAAACACATTACCGCTAGACCGCGTCACTTGCTTGCTCATCGTTCACTCCTTTGCCAAGGCCTGCGCGATGCGATACCGCTGTCGCGCCAACTCCAGATCATCCTGCCGGGTCTGCTGCGTCAATTTCTTGAACGCATGCAGGACGTACACCGCATCGGCGAACTTTGCCACGTAAATCACCCGATATGCTCCCGATTCGTCCCGAACCCGAATTAAAGCCGGGCCACGCCGTAACTGCTGGGAAACACCGTGCGCAGCCGCGCTTCCTTGCAGATGCTCAAGGTGTAGCCCAGCACCTTGCGCGTGTCGCGCGGATCGATCAGGCCGTCGTCGAACAGGCGAGCGGTGGCGGCAAACGCGGTGGACTCGCGGTCAAACTGGTCCACGATGTTCTTCTCCATCATCGCCAGCATCTTCTCGTCGGTCGGGCCCATGACCTTGCCTTCCTTGGCCCACTTGTCGCGCGTGACCATGACCATGACTTTCGCGGCTTGCTCGCCGCCCATGACGGCGGTACGCGAATTGGGCCAGGCGAAGATGAACTCGGGACCGAAGCCGCGGCCGCACATGCCGTAGTTGCCGGCGCCGAAGCTCGCGCCCATCACGATCGTGAGTTGCGGCACTTTTGCGTTCGCCACGGCCTGGATCATCTTGCTGCCGTGCTTGACGATGCCGCCCTGCTCGCTCTCGGTGCCGACCATATAACCGGTGGTGTTCATCAGGTACACCAGCGGCATGCCGGCCTGGTCGCACATCTGGATGAACTGGCCGGCCTTGGTCGCGCCCCTGACGGTGATCGGGCCGTTGTTGCTGATGATGCCGACCTGGTGGCCGTGGATCGCGGCGCGGCCACAGATCGTCTGGTTGTCGTACTCGTTCTTGAACTCGAGGAACTCGCTGCCGTCCACGATGCGCGCGATGACTTCGCGGCAGTCGTAGGGCTTGCGGTAGTCCACCGGCACCACGCCGCAGATCTCGTCGATGTCGTAGAGCGGCGCGCGCACGGGCAGCAGCTCCAGCTTCGGCCGGCGCGAATTCCAGTCCAGTGATTTCACGATCTCACGCGCGATGCGGATGCCGTCGCCATCGTTCTCGGCCAGGAACTCGCTGACGCCGGAAATCTGCGAATGCATCTCGGCGCCGCCGAGATCCTCGTCGGTGGCAATCTCGCCGGTCGCAGCCTTCAGCAGCGGCGGGCCCGCCAGGAACACCTTGGCGCGCTTGCGGATCATCACCACGTAATCGGACAGACCCGGCATGTAGGCGCCACCGGCGGTCGAGGAGCCGTGCACAACGGTGATCTGCGGCAGGCCGGCGGCCGATTTGCGCGCCTGGTTGGCGAAGGTTTTGCCGCCGGGAATGAACACCTCGGCCTGGTAGAGAAGGTTCGCGCCGCCGGACTCGATCATCGCGACGGTCGGCAGCTTCTGGTCCAGCGCTATTTCCTGGATGCGCAGGCCTTTCTGCACGCCCCAGGGCGTCATCGTGCCGCCCTTGATCGCGAAGTTGCTCGCGCTGACCATGCAGCGCACGCCGCTGACGTAGCCGATGCCGATGATCGTGTTGCCGCCCGCGAGCGAGCCGTCCTTGTCGTCGTGGTGCTTGTAGCCGGCGAGCGTCTGCAGCTCGAGCCAGGGCGAGCCGCGGTCGAGCATCAGGTGCACACGCTCGCGCGGCATCAGCTGGCCGCGCTGGTGGAACTTGTCGCGCTTGCTCTCTTCCTCCGTGCGGCCCTTGGCCTCGATGGCGCGGAACTCCGCGATCTTCGCCAGCATCTCTTCGCGGTTCTGCTTGAAGGCGGCGGAGCCCGTGTCGATTTTTGATTCGATGACTGGCATGGTTTCTTACCTCTCCCCCGGGAGAGGTCGGCCGCGAAGCGGCCGGGTGAGCGCCGGGGCTGGCAGCCTAACAAACAATGAACCACACTTCACTCCATGGCCTACCGCCGCACACCCCTGATGCGCCAGCGCCTCAAGGACAACCGCGCCCGCATCGCGCACGCCGCCCGCGCGCTCATCGCCAAGGGCGGCCTGCGCCGCGCCCCGATGTCGGCGGTGGCCGCCCGGGCCGAGCTGTCGACCGGCGCGCTGTACAAGTACTTCCCCTCGCAGACTGACCTGCTGATCGAGGTGCTGCGCGAAGCGGCGGCCCACGAAATCGAGATCCTCGAGAAGATCGCCGCCGGCCCGGGCAGCGCGGCGCACAGGCTCGAGGCTGCGGTGGAATCTTTCGTGCGCCGCGCGCTCGAAGGCCCCTACCTCTCCTACGCGATGATCGCGGAGCCGGCCGATGCGCGCATGGAAGCCGCGCGCCTCAAGGTGCGCAAGGCCATGGGGGAAACGTTCAAGCGCATCGTGCGCGACGGCATCACCCGAGGCGAATTGCCCGAGCAGGACCTCGACATCACCGCCGCCTGCATCTTCGGAGCGTTCACCGAGGCGCTGGTCGGGCCGCTGGCGCCGGGGCCGCGGCGTGTGCCGGACAAGGAAAAACTGGTCGGCGCGATCGTGCGGTTTTGTCGGGGGGCGGTGGGCGCTGTACGTTGAGGCTGCTTTCGGTCCGAAACGGTCATTCGCCCTTCAAGATTCGCCGCGCCATTCCAGACATTCCTCACGCTTAATCATGTCCGTTGGGGATCCAGGCCTTTCGAAAGATGGCCTCGAACTTGTCGGGATCCTTCAAGCCGATGACATACGCCGCAATCTTCTCTGGGTTCAGTCCCGACTGGGGATGCGGGCACTCCGTGTAGGGTGGTTGCGTAGTCCAGTAGTACTTCAAGTCAGCAAGCTGCTCCCCGGACCTCCTGTCGCTGATAACCATTTCCTCCCCGAAGAGTCCGGTCTTCATTTGCTGAGGGCTGGTGATCGTCTTCGACCGAATCAAAACGTCCGCCTGGCTATCGTTGACGGACGTGAACTTCGTCGGGTGGTCGGAATGCGTATAACTCCCAGACTTCTCTACTCGGTCAACAAACTTTATATCGGCATCCTCCAGCAACTGAAAGCTAGGCGGATGGTTGAAACCGTGGGGGTATTCCCTGGTTCCAATCTCTTCGAGCAATACGCCTTCAACTCTGTTGAGGCGCCTGTGAACTACAAGACCAGCAGTTGCACAGACGGTCTTGAAGTCCTTCTGGGCCTCTTGTACTCGGTCGGCGTTCTGTGATCCCAGAGCTATCACTGTCGCGAGAACGCCCGCTCCAGCCAAAGCCACCACCTGCCACCGTGGATCGCATACGAGGAAATGCCAGAAGAACAGCGCCAGAAGAACGAACCCGGGAACGAAAAATGTGAACATCACAAACATGAACATCATGCCCGCGTTGTCGACCACACCCTCCGGGTTTTCCACATAGCACCGGAAACTGATCGATGCGGCCATCAACGCAATCACCAGCCAATTCGCTTCCAGCAGAGCCTTTGGTTTCGGAAGCCAGCTGTAAACGGTCATCCCCGTGCCGAAGCCAAACGCCAATGCGACCCAAAGACCGAAATCTGGCGCCACCCCTTTGGGGGAGTGCACGGCGGCGGATGGATATCCAAACAGTATCCCGAGATAGAGCGACAGCAGCGCCGCGCTAACAACGTGCCTCGGGCTAGGGCTAGTCACGCAACGTGGTTCCCATAGTTAGGACACCTGCGAACGACAGAACAGTTGTCCACACGATCTTCAGAATGGTAAAAACGGGCTGGACAAGGTTGTCTCCACATGCGGACATGTTAGCCGTCCCGGAACGCGACATTCCCGAGTGGCGTAAATGGGTCGATAGCTGACCAACCGAGTTCAGGTTTCGCGCGCCTCGTACCCCGTGCAGTAAGGTTATCGGAGAACAATAGCCGCAGTTATTGAAAGGCCGTGGCCGGGGGTAGAATGACGTCATGAAGCAGAATTACACCGCTGTAATCAAGCACGAGAAGCAATGGTGGATCGGTTGGATCGAAGAGGTTCCGGGCGTTAACTGCCAGGAAGCCACCCGCGAAGAGCTCGTTGAAACGCTCAAGATCACGCTCGCTGAAGCACTTGAGATGAACCCGCGGCGCTAGAAAGCGCCTTCAAACTCGCTCCGCACCCTCAAGCTTGCCCAGCCCGCGGTCGAAGGTACCCAAGGGCAAGTGTCCCGACTTCCGGGCGATTTCCAGGATGAGGCAGTCCGAGAAGCCCAAGGCGGGCTTGCGCCGAAACGAAAGCAAGGCCAGCGAGACCGCATCGGCGTCCTGCAGCGTCAGTTGGCTGTGCGTGAGGAGCATCTCCACGGCATCGCCGATTTGCTTGCTGCTCAGCTCATAGACCGTCTCGAGGACCCACGCGCATTCCGCCAGCACAAGCTGTGAAACCCAAGCCCCCTTGGCAACGAAGTGCTCAGCCGCGCCGGTCTGTTTGGGATCATCGCGGGTAATCAGGCGAACGAGAACGTTCGTGTCAATCGCGCGCATGCTTCTTCTTGACGTAGGCGGCACGCCCCGCCTTTAGCTGCTGCAGGTTCCTGGGCTTTGGCGGCGACTTGAACAGAGCCTTGTGAATGTCCTCAGAGGTATGCCGGCCGGCACGCCGCACGACGACACGGCCGTCCTCGGCGGCCCACTCAAGCACGGAACCCGGGCCTATCGCCAGGCGCTTGCGCACCTCCGCCGGGACCGAAACCTGACCCTGTGCCGTCAACCTGGATTGGGCGATGCTCATGTCATCACCTTATTGCATTACCGGGGTAATAGCCAGTCCCGCGCCCCTCACCCTAACCCCGGCGACCATGTGTCGCCGCCGCTTCGCGGGGCGAGGGAATTTAACCCACCGACCGCGGCTTCACCGCGCGGTGAAATCCGCGGAACGGCACGCTGCGGTCATGCTCCGCCAGCGGGAACACGCGGCTGTTGCGCGATGAGGCGCCGTCGACGGTGATGCATGAGCCGCTGATGTAAGCGGCGGCCGGCGACAGCAGGAACACCACCGCCGCGCTGACCTCCGCTTCCTCGCCCAGGCGCTTGGCCGGCACGGAACCCTTGAGTTTAGGGATCACGTCCTTGGCAAAGGCCGGGTCGTACTGGTCCAGCCCGCTGCTTGCGATCCAGCCCGGCGCGACCGCATTCACACGCACGCCGCAGAAGGCCCACTCGACGCTCGCGGTCTCCGTGAAATTCAGCATGCCGGCGCGCGCGGCGCCGCTGTGGCCCATGCCGGGCATGCCGCCCCACATGTCGGCGATGATGTTCACGATCGCGCCGCCGTTTTTCTTCATCGACTGGTTGAACACCTCGCGCGAAACCAGGAAGCCGCCGGTGAGGTTGTTGGCGACGACCGCCTCCCAGCCCTTCTTGTTGATCATCATCAGCGGCGAGGGATATTGGCCGCCGGCGTTGTTGAGCAGGCCGTGGACCTGGCCGCGCTCGGCGACGACCTGCTTCACGCCGGCCTTCACCGCATCCTCGTCGCGGATGTCGAACGAAAGCGTGCTGCATTCGCCGCCGTCCTCGCGGATCTCGAAGGCGGTGCGGTCGAGCTTTTCCTGCTTGCGGCCGACCAGCACGACGTGCGCGCCAAGGCTGGCGAGCTCGTGCGCCGTACAGCGGCCGATGCCCGAGCCGCCGCCGGTGACGATTATCGTCTGGTCGGCGTAGAGGCCAGGTTTGAAGACGGAGTTGTAGGTCACGGTCCCCTCACAATGTCATTCCCGCGCACGCGGGAATCCGGAAGACTGGACCCCCGCCTGCGCGGGGGTGACGGAAATCAGAGCTTGCTCGTCAGCTCGGGCAGCACCTGGAACAGGTCGCCGACCAGGCCGATGTCGGCGATCTCGAAGATCGGCGCCTCGCCGTCCTTGTTGATGGCGACGATGGTGCGCGCGTCCTTGATGCCGGCCAGGTGCTGGATCGCGCCCGAGATGCCGATGGCGACGTACAGCTCCGGCGCGATGATCTTGCCGGTCTGGCCGACCTGCATGTCGTTGGGCACGTAACCGGAATCAACCGCCGCGCGCGAAGCGCCGACGCCCGCCCCGAGCTTGTCGGCGAGCGCGTACAGCAGTTTGAAGTTGTCCGCGCTGCCGAAGGCCCGGCCGCCGGAAACCACGCGTGGCGCCGACTGCAGGTCCGGCCGCTCGCTCTTGTGAGACTCGATGCTCACGAAGCGCGTGTGGGTCGGTAGCTTCGCAGTGACGCTGACTTTCTCGACGCTCGCGGATCCGCCTGCCGCCGCGGCCTGGAACGAAGCCTGGCGCACGGTCGCCACGACCGGCGAAGCCGTGGTCTCGACGGTGACGATCGCGTTGCCCGCATAAGTCGGGCGATCGAACTTGTTGGGCGCATGCACGTTCATCACGTCCGACACCTGCGGTACGCCGAGCAGCGCGGCCACGCGCGGCATCAAGTCCTTGCCGAAGGTGCTCCCGGCCGCCAGCACATGCGAACTGCCGCGCGTCTTGGCCAGCTCGGCGATCTGCGGCGCCAGCACCGCCGCCAGCGAATGGTCGTTCGCGGGATTATCGACCTGCAGCACACGCGTGACGCCCGCGAGCTTCGCGCCTTCCGCGGCCACCGCGGCGCCGTCCGTCGCGAGTACGACGATTTCGATCTCACCGCCAATCTTCTGCGCGCAGGACACGGCCTTGGCCGTGCCGGTGTTGAGCTTGCCGCCGGAATGCTGCGCCACGATCAGGATCTTGCTCATGACACGAGTCCCTTCTGCTTCAGCGCTGCCAGCAAGTCATCCACGGTCTTCACCATCACGCCCTTGCCCCGCACCGGCGGCGCCGCCGTCTTGACGTGCTTGACCGGCGGCGCGGCTTGCACGCCCAGATCGGCCAGCGAGAGAACCTCCATCGGTTTTTTCTTGGCCTTCATGATGTCGGGCAGTTTCAAATAACGCGGTTCGTTGAGCCGCAGGTCGGTGGTGACCACCGCCGGCAAGTCGACCTCGAGCGTCTCGAGCCCCGCGTCGATCTCGCGCGTGACCTTGGCCTTGTTGCCGTCAAGCTCGACCTTCGAGGCGAACGTGGCCTGCGCGATGTCGAGCAGCGCCGCCAGCATCTGGCCGGTCTGGCTGTTGTCGTCGTCGATGGCCTGCTTGCCGAGCAGCATCAGCTGCGGGCTTTCCTTCTTGTAGAGGGCGGCGAGCGCGAGCGCGGCGGTGAGCGGCTGCACCTCGCCCTCTTCCTTGACGTGGATTGCCCGGTCCGCGCCGAAAGCCAGCGCCGTGCGCAGGGTTTCCTCGCACCGGGCGCCGCCGATCGACACCGCGACGATCTCGGTTGCCTTGCCCTTCTCCTTCAGGCGCACCGCTTCTTCCATCGCGATTTCGTCGAAGGGATTGACCGAGTGCTTGACGCCATCGGTGACCACGCCCGAACCGTCGGGCTTGACCTGGATGCGGACGTTGAAGTCCACCACGCGCTTGACGCTGACGAGGACCTTCATGGTTCGAACTCTCTTTGAATGTAAATCGGTTGATGTTGCTGGGCTTCGCTGCGCTCAGCCCAGCCTACAAATCTCGCCTCAGCCCAGCCTACATTTGAATTGCCGGCGTTACATGTTTGCGTAATTGGGACCGCCGCCGCCCTCGGGCGCGACCCAGGTGATGTTCTGCGCCGGATCCTTGATGTCGCAGGTCTTGCAGTGCACGCAGTTCTGCGCGTTGATCTGGAAGCGCGGCGCCGCGCCTTCGGCGCGCACCACTTCGTAGACGCCGGCCGGGCAGTAGCGCTGCGCCGGTTCGTCGTACAGCGGCAGGTTCTTGCCGATCGGCACGGAAGGATCGCTGAGCTTCAGGTGCACCGGCTGGTCTTCCTCGTGGTTCGTGCTCGACAGGAACACGGAAGACAATTTGTCGAAGCTGAGCTTGCCATCCGGCCGCGGATATTCGATGCGCTGGCTTTCAGCTGCCAGCTTCAGGCACAGGTGATCGGGCTTGAGATCGTGCACGGTCCACGGCGCCTTACCGCCGAACCAGTTCTGCTCGAGGTAGTTGATGGCGCCGCCGACGATCGCGCCGAGCTTGTGCAGCCAGACACCGAAGTTGCGGCTGCCGTGCAGCTCGGCCCAGGCCCAGCTGGCGCGGAATTTTTCGGTGAAGTTGTCGAGCGTGTCGGCACCCGTGCCGCCAGCGAAGAGCTTTTCAGCAATCGCCTCGGCCGCCACCATGCCGGACTTCATCGCGGTATGGCTGCCTTTTATTTTTGCAAAGTTCAGCGTGCCGGCGTCGCAGCCGATCAGCGCGCCGCCCGGGAACACCATTTTCGGCAGCGAGTTCAGGCCGCCCTTGGTGATCGCGCGCGCGCCGTAGCTGGTGCGCTTGCCGCCC
>JAYUGN010000311.1:0-3191 GCA_043767605.1 Gammaproteobacteria bacterium | reverse complement strand
GGTCATGCCCTTCGGCGGGAATCGGGAACTGCCGAGTGAACGGGTTCGAGATCGTGAGCATGAACAGCAAGAAGCCGCTGCTGATCGCGCCAAGCACGGCCAGCACGATGGCGGTGATGCGCTCGGGCAGCGAGCGGCTGAACACGCTCACGGCCAGCGTCCAGGTCGCGAGCATCAATGACCACAGCAGCACCGAGCCTTCGTGCGCGCCCCACACGGCCGCGAGCCGGTACACGAGCGGCAGTTCGCTGTGGCTGTTGTTCGCCACGTACACGACCGAGAAATCGTTCTGCGCGAAGGCGAGGCTCAGGCAGGCATACGCGAACGCGACCAGCCCGAACTGTGTCATCGCGCCTGAGCGCGCAGCCGCAGTGGCGCGCGGATCGCCGCGCCGGATGCCGTAGAGCGGCAACGCGACCTGCAGCAGCGCCGCGCCGAGCGCGAGGATCAGCGCGAGGTGTCCAAGCTCAGGGATCATCCCCTCACCCTAGCCTTGGCCCTGGCCCTCTCCCCGCTTCGCGGGGAGAGGGAACTGGGTGAGGGGCTTGTACGGCGCGCAGGCATGCCCTTGCGCCGTCCGCATGGATTTGGCGACTTGCGGCGGCATGTAGTTCTCGTCGTGCTTGGCCAGCACTTCATCGGCGACGAACACCTTGTCCTCGCCCATGTGGCCGTTGGTGACGATCCCCTGCCCCTCGCGGAACAAGTCCGGCAGGATGCCTTCGTAGCGCACTTGCACCAGGTTCACGCAGTCCGAAACCGTGAATTCCACTTTCAGGCCGTCGCCTCGGCGCAGGCTGCCGCGCGTGACCAGTCCGCCAAGCCGCAGTTTCGCGCCGGCGGGCGTGTTCGCGGCGATGAGGTCGCTCGGCGTGTAGAAATTCATCAGGTTCTTGCGGAAGGCCGTGAGCGTGAGGGCCGCAGCCACGGCGAGACCGAGCGCCAGCGCCGCGACGCCGAGCATGCGTTGCTGGCGGCGCGTCATTCCGGGTTCCCGCTGCTTTCGCCCGCGTTGCGGATGCGTCGCAGGATCTCGCGATGCCGCAAAGCCGGTGCGAACAGGTTCCAGGCGAATACCACCAGCGTGGCGCCGTAGCTACCCCAGACGAAGGGCGCGTAGCCGCCCATGGCGAGGAAGTCGTTCATGCGATTTCCCTGACCCAACTGCTGCCGCGCTCGCGCCACAGCAATTCGGTCTGCACGCGCCGCAGCAGCACGTAGCCGAAGAACAGCGTGAAGCCCAGCGCCATGGCCAGCAGCGGCCACAGCATCGAGGGATCGATCGCGGGCTTGTCGAAGCGCGCGATCGTCGGGCCCTGGTGCAGCGTGTTCCACCAGATCACCGAGTAATGGACGATCGGGACATTCACGAAACCGACCAGCGCCAGCAGCGAGCAGGCGCGCGCGGCGGCGCGCGGATCGTTCATCGCCTGCGACAGGCCGGTGACGCCGAGGTACAGGAACAGCAGCACCAGTTCGGAGGTCAGGCGCGCGTCCCAGGTCCAGTAGGCGCCCCACATCGGCTTGCCCCACAGCATGCCGGTGACCAGCGCCAGCGCCGTAAAGCTCGCGCCGACGGGCGCAGTGGCCGTGACCACGCACTCGGCCAGCTTGATGCGCCAGACCAGCGCGATGACCGCGGCGCCCGCCATGAAGGAATAGGCGAACAGCGACAGCCAGGCCGCCGGCACGTGCACATAAATGATGCGGAAGCCCTCACCCTGCTGGTAATCCGGCGGCGCGAGCACGAGGCCACCGTAGACGCCGTAGGCCAGCAGCGCGACAGCGGCGACGGCCAGCCACCGCGCCAGCTTCTGCGCGAACGCGTAGAAGGTTGGCGGCGACGAGAGCCGGTGGAGCCAGTGGGGGATCAGGTTCATGTCAGTCGAGTGCGTTGCGCAGAGCCGCTGCTGCCGCGAGCGGGACTCCGCAAACGCTGACCGCGAGTATCGCGCCGAGAAAGTATAAGGGAGCCTCGGCCGGCAATCCGCTTTGCGCAGCGCGTACCGCGCCGGCGCCGAAGATCACCACCGGGCAGGCCAGCGGCAGCACCAGCACCGGCAGCAGCACGCCGGTGCGCGGCAGACCCACGGTCAGCGCCGCGGCGAAGCCCGACAGCAGCACCAGCGCCGGCAGGCCGAGCAGCAGGCTCACGACCAGCGCCGAGTTGACCGCGTTGTCCATGCCCAGCGCGGAGCCGAGCAAGGGCGCGACGAGGGTGAGCGGCAGGCCGATGGTCAGCCACTGCGCCGAAAGCTTGGCCGCGACCAGCACGCTGGCTGGAGCGCTCGACAGGAAATACTGCTCGAGCGTGCCGTCCTCGTAATCGGCGCGGAACACGCGCTCCAGCGACAACAGCGCGGCGAGCATCGCGCCCACCCACAGGATCGAAGGGCCGGCGACGCTGAGCCAGGGCGCGTTGGGCGCGGCGCCCAGCGCGAACAGCGTGGCAACGACGGCATAGAACACCAGCGGCTGCGCCCACTCGGCGCGACGGCGCGCGGCGAGCCGAAGTTCGCGCGTCAGCACGGCGGCAAAGGCGCTCATGTGGCGTCATTCGCGCGGCCGACGTCATTCCCGCGAACGCGGGAATCCAGGTCGAGCGTGCGCAGGCCCCTGACGTCGCCCTCCAGCGCCTGGTGGCTGGTGAGGATCGCCGCCCCGCCCCGCTGCTGGTGGTTGCGCAGCAGGGCGAGCCAGTGCGTGACACCCGCGGCGTCGAGCGCGGACAAGGGCTCGTCGAGGAACCACAGCGGCCGATGCACAGCGGCAAGGCGCGCCAGCGCGGCGCGGCGTTTCTGCCCGGCCGAGAGCGTGCGGCAAGGCTGATCGGCGACGGCGGTGAGTTCGAATTCACGCAGCGCGCCGCGCACGCCTTCCACCGGCTCGCCGTTGAGCTGGCACCAGAACTGCAAATTCTCGAACGGCGTGAGCGTTTCGTTCAGCGCGTTGCGATGCCCGACCCAGTGGCAGCCGTCAGTTTCAAAAGAACGCGTGGCGGTGCCGCTCTCGGCTTCGCGCAGTCCCGCCAGCACTTCGAGCAAGGACGTCTTGCCCGTGCCGTTGGCGCCGCGCACGTGCAGGATCTGCCCGGCCGCCAGCGCACCGGACAACCCGCGCAGCAGGACGCGGTCGCCGCGGGCGATCGAGAGGTGCTGGAATTGAAGCAAGGGAATGGTCAGGCCGCAGCC
>JAYUGN010000310.1:0-9148 GCA_043767605.1 Gammaproteobacteria bacterium | reverse complement strand
CGCGGACCTGACCGCCGCCGTGCAGAACGCGGTGCGCCAGTTCCACGGCGCCTACGCGATCGTGGTGCTCGATGCGCAGGTTCCCGACCGCATCGTTGCGGCCCGCATTGCCAGCCCGCTGGTCATCGGCCTCGGCGAGGGCGAGAACTTCGTCGCCTCCGACGTGCAGGCGCTGCTGCCGGTCACGCGCACCTTCCAGTTCCTCGAGGAAGGCGACGTCGCCGACGTGCGCCGCGAAGGCGTGACGATCTATGACGCCAAGGGGGCGAAAGTGCAGCGCAAGCTGCACGAATCCACGCTGTCGGCCGATGCGGTCGAGCGCGGAAGCTATGCGCACTACATGCTCAAGGAAATCCACGAGCAGCCACGCGCCATCGGCGACACGCTGACCGAACGGCTGTCAGCCCACCGCGTGCTCGAGGCGGCGCTGGGTCCCAAGGCCGTGAAGTTGCTGCCCGCGGTGAAGGGCGTGCACATCGTCGCCTGCGGCACCAGCTACCACGCCGGCCTGATCGCGCGGTACTACATCGAGCAGGGCGCGGCGCTGCCGTGCAGCGTCGAGGTGGCCAGCGAGTTCCGCTACCGCCAGCCGGTGGTGCCGCCGGGCACGCTGTTCCTCGCCATTTCGCAGTCGGGCGAGACCGCGGACACGCTCGCGGCGCTGCGCGAGGCGAAGAAGCTGGGCTACCTGGCCACCCTGGCCATCTGCAACGTGCCGGAAAGCTCGATGGTGCGCGAGGCCGACCTGGTGCTGATGACGCGCGCAGGGCCCGAGATCGGCGTGGCCAGCACCAAGGCCTTCACCACGCAGCTCGCGGCGCTGGGGCTGCTCGGCATCCTGCTCGCGCGCGGCAACGGCCTCACGTCCGCGCAGGAACGCCGCTACGTGAAGCAGATCGCGCACGTGCCGGAGATGGTCGAGAAGGCGCTGGAGCTGGCGCCGCGCATCGAGCAGTGGGCGAAGCGTTTCGCCGACAAGCACCACGCGCTGTTCCTGGGCCGTGGCCCGACCTTCCCGGTGGCGATGGAAGGCGCGCTCAAGCTGAAGGAAATCTCCTACATCCACGCCGAGGCCTACGCCGCCGGCGAGCTCAAGCACGGCCCGCTGGCGCTGGTGGACGCCGACATGCCGGTGGTCGCGGTGGCGCCGAACAACGCGCTGCTCGAGAAGCTCAAGTCCAACTTGCAGGAAGTGCGCGCGCGCGGCGGCCAGCTGTTCGTGTTTGCCGATCCCGACACCGGCTTCAAGTCGGAGGAGGGCGTGGAGGTGATGCTGATGCCCGAGCACATCGAGCCGCTGCAGGCGCCGCTGGTCTACACGATCCCGCTGCAGCTGCTGGCGTACTACACCGCGGTGCTGCGCGGCACCGACGTGGACAAGCCGCGCAATCTCGCCAAGTCGGTGACGGTGGAGTAGCCCCGCCGGCTAGTCCGGCCAGGCGCCGTGGGTCACGCGCACCGAGTAGAAGCCGCTGTTGCCGTCGGAGTACCAGAGCTCCTTGCGCTCGGGCACGAAGGCCGGCGCGGACATCGCGTAGCTCGACGCATCGAACTCGGGATTGCCGTTGGGCTTGATGATCGGCCCGTTGAAATAGGCGATCTCTTTCGGGTTGAACGGATCGCGGATGTCGAACAGCCGCAATCCCGAAAGAATGAAGGTGCAGGCGACCACGCCGGGATCCTTGCGCTGCGGCACTTCACAGTAGTGCGCGTTGTAGCCCATGAAGCCGAGCTTGTCCGAGGCGCCGGCGCCGTAATCGTCCAGCAGCAGGGCGCGGTTCTCGGTCTTCTGCACTTCGAGTCGCAGGTCCGAAATCACGCGCGGCGCAAGCTCGTTGGCGATGTCGATGATGCGCACGGCGCCGGCGTTGTCGGCGCTGTCCGAGAACTCATCGAACTCGAGCAGGTACGGGTGGCCCTTGATCGTGATCGGCAGCGCGTTCTGCGGCGTGCTCTGGATCGGCTCCCAGTTCAGTCGGCTGATCTCGCGGATCTGAGGATTGAAGACGCGATCCTGGATGTCGCTGACGTCGAGGATGATCAGGCCGCTGCGGTCGGCGCTGTAGGCGCGCGTGCCGTCGTCGCTGATGGACAGGCCATGCGGCTTGGCGGTATTCCGGAAGGACAGCAGCACCGGCGCCAGCGGGTTGGAGATGTCGACGGCGGTCAGGGTGCCGGCATCCAGAGAGGCGATGTAATAGGTGTTGCCGTCGGGCGCCATGCCGCTTTCATGCCCCAGCACACCGACGGGTGTGCTGGACTTGAGCGTGGGGCTCCTGCAGTCGGCGCTGACGTCATAGATGTCCAGCTGTCCCGGCGCCGTGGCCGGCGTGCCATAGGCGGCGACCAGCAAGCCGCGCTTCGTGTTCAGCGCCAGCGATTCGTGGGGTGACAGCATCGCCTGCGTGGCGAGGACGGCGCTGCGCACCGGGTGAGAGGGGTCGGACATGTTGAGCACCCACACGCCGGGTTCCTGTCCCGCGGAAACATTTGCCGGGTACAGCAGGGTGGTGTCGTAGAACGCGCATTCGTGGCCGGCGGCGTCGACGTAGCGCAGCACCTTGAAGCCGCCCGCGCCACCCTGGTAGCCGGTGGGCCCGATGCGCCCGAGCAGTTGCGTGTTGCAGGTATAGCCTTCCGCCGCGCGCCCGCTGTCGACTTCGGCCCGGGGCACGCGCCCCTGCAAGCCAGTCTCCGGCTTGTCGCCGGCACCGCACAGGGCTTTCGGGGTGGAAATCACGCCGGGGTCGATTCCCCCGGCCGACGGGGCCTCGCTCGTTCCGCAGCCGGCGAGGATGTAAAGGGCCGACGCCGCGAGGGCCGCCCGCGTGAGCTTCGTGGATGCTGGATTCATGCGCCCTACGCTACACCGGCTTGCCCGGGGGCGGGCATGGGAAATTCTCATCACTGGCGCCGCCGTATACTGACGGCGCACCTTTCCAACTGGTGGGCGCCATGCAGGAAACCCGCATCAATCCTCGAGCGCCGTACATCGTTCAGGCGGATCCGCTGCTGAAACCCCTGATCCCCGATTACCTTGCCAAGCGCCGCGGTGACCTGCAGCGCCTCGACGACGCGCTGGGACGCAAGGATTTCACCGCGCTGCGCAAGCTCGGCCACGACATGTTCGGGTCCGGTGGCGCCTACGGCCTGCCACCCATCTCGGAGTTCGGGCGCCAGATTGAAGCCGCGGCGCAAGCCGCCGACGCAGCGGCGATCCGCGCCACCACCGCCGACCTGCGCGAATTCCTCGACGCGGTAAAGCTGCCGCCATGACCCACCCGCCGTCCCCGCCGGTCCTGGTGGTGGACGACGACTCGAGCAACCGGATGCTGCTGAGGACGTTCCTTGGCGCCGCGGGGCACACGGTCGTCGAAGCTGAAACCGGCGAAGCCGCGCTCGAAATCGCGCAGCGCGAGCCCATCGGCCTGGTGCTGCTCGACGTGATGCTGCCGGGCCTGTCCGGCTACGAAGTCTGCCGGCAGTTGAAGTCCGACCCGCGCACCTCGGCCCTGCCGGTGATCATGGTCACCGCGCTCGCCGATGCACAGTCGCGCACCCGCGCGTTCGATTCGGATGCCGACGAGTTCCTGTCCAAGCCGGTGTTCCGCCCGGAGCTGATGGCGCGCGTGCGCTCGATCCTGCGTCTGCGGCAGATGCAGGCCGACAAGGAAGCGGCGGTACTGGCGCTCGAGGCCGAGAAGCACCGGCACCGGCAGGCCCTGTTCGAGCGCTACATGTCCAAGGCCGTGGTCGAGCACCTGCTGCAGCTGCCGGAGTCCGAGCGCGCGGCGCTGCTGCAGCACCAGCGCCGGGTGGATTGCACCGTGATGTTCACCGACGTGCGCGGCTTCACGGCATTGTCCGACGCGCGTGCGCCGGGCGAAGTGGTGGCGGTCCTGAACCGGCACCTCAACTCGCTGACGCGCATTGCGCACCGCCACGGCGGCGCCGTCTTCAACATGACCGGCGATGGCCTGCTGATCGGGTTCGGCGTGCCGCTCGCCCAGGACGCGCCGAGCCTCTCGGCGGTGACGGCCGCGCTGGAGATGCAGGCCGATTTCGCCGGCCTGCGCGGGGATGTGAAGCGCGACACCGGCCTCGACATCGGCCTGGGCATCGGCGTGAACCACGGCCCGGCGATCATGGGCAATGTCGGCTCCGAGCAGTTCCTCAGCTTCACGCTGATCGGCGACACGGTGAACGTGGCGGCGCGGGTGCAGGCACTGGCCGAGCCTGGCTCCGTGGTGATGACCGAGGCGGTTCGGCGCGCGATTCCCGGCCTGCTCGCCGGGCGCGACCTGCGTACGCTCGACGCCGTCTCGCTGAAGGGCAAGGTGGGCAATACCGTGCTGTACAGGCTGGTGGCCTGAACCATGGCGCTGCGCATCCTGGTCGTCGACGACCATGCCGAGTTCCGCGCGCTGCTGCGCCATCACATTTCGGTGCGCTGGCCGGAGGCGAGGATCAGCGAGCACGACCCTTCCGCGGAAGGGGCGTTGCCAGAGGGCATTACCAGCGCCCACTACGACATCGTGCTGCTCGACTACCAGCTCGGCACCCCGGAGGACGGCTTCGACTACCTGCGGCGCTTCCGCAAGATCGCGAACTTCCCCCCCGTGATCATGCTGACCGCCAGCGGCAACGAAGATCTCGCGGTGCGCGCGATCAAGGGCGGCGCGGCGGATTACATTCCCAAGCAGACCATGACGCACGAGCGCCTGGCGGGCGCCATCGAGGGCGCGCTGGACGCCGCGCGCGGGGAACGCAACGAGTCGAGCCCCGGGCAGGCGCCGTCTGCCGGCGTTTCGCTGCCGCAGAATCTCGCCATCGAGGGCTACCAGCTGCTGCGCTGCCTCGCGCAGGGTGGCGCCGCCACGGTGTATCTCGCGCGCGAGCTCGCCGGCGGCAAGGAGAGGGTGGTCAAGGTCATGGCGCAGCGGCTGGCCTCGGGCGAGGAATCGCGCGAAGCGCAGCGGCTGCAGCGCGAGTACGACCTGATCCGCAAGGTGGACAGCCCGCGCGTCGTGAAGATCCGCCAGATCGGGGTGGCCTCGGGCCACGTCTACCTGACCATGGAGTATTTCCCAGATGGCAGCCTGCGTGAAATCGTGACCGGTCCGCTGCCGCGCAAGATGGCGCTGGACTACCTGCGGCAGATCGCGCAAGCGCTGGAACTGATCCACCGCGCCGGCATCCTGCACCGCGACCTGAAGCCCGCCAACATCATGCTGCGGCACGACGGCAGCCTCACGCTGATCGACTTCGGCACGGCCAAGGATGTCACGGCCGATTCCAACCTGACCCAGACCGGCATGGTGGTCGGCACCCCGAACTACATGAGCCCCGAACAGTGCTCAGGCCTGGTGCTGACCGAGGCCAGCGACCTCTACGCGCTCGGCGTGATCCTGTACGAGATGCTCACGGGCGTGCAGCCCTACACGGCTGCGACGCCGCTGGCGGTGCTGTACAAGCACCAGTACGCGCCGCTGCCTCAGTTGCCCCCCGAGCTGGCGGACCTGCAGCCCTTGCTCGACACGCTGATGGCGAAGGTGCCGGAAGAGCGGTTCCCGTCCGCGCACGCATTGCTCGAGCAGCTCGAGCAGCTCGAGCAGCTCGGCGCTGGCTGACCGGCGGCCGGATCAGGCCAGAACAGGCCAGAACAGGCCAGAACAGGCCCGGATCAGGCGTGCCGGGCGGCCTGCCAGATCTGGCGCACGGTCTGCGCCAGCGTCATCGGGTCAAACGGTTTCGCGATCACGCCGAGCGCGCCGAGCGCGCGCAGGGCCTCGACTTCCTGCGTCTGCACCTTCGCCGTCATGAAGATCACCGGCACGCGCGGCAGGGCCGGGTCGGCGCGCAGCGCCAGCAGCGTGGCCGGCCCGTCGCGGCCCGGCATCATCACGTCCATCAGCACCAGTTGCGGTGCGAAGCGCAGGATCGCCGCCGGCGCCTCGAGGCCCGAGGTGCACTCGTCGATCGTGAAGCCGCCGATCGCCTCCAGCGCGAGCCGCGTGATCACGCGGATGTCGGCCTCGTCGTCCACCAGCAGGATCCGCTCCAGCGTCGTCTCAGGCATTGGGCGCCTCGCGTGGCAGGTCGAAATGGAACACGGTCTCGCCGGGCCGCGAGGTAAAGCCGATCTGGCCGTCCATGCGCTCGAGCAGCGCCTTGCAGATGGACAGGCCCAGGCCGGTGCCCCCCTTGGTGCGCGAGCTGGAGCCGTCGGCCTGGTAGAACTTCTGGAAGATCTTCGGCTGGCTTGCCTCCGGAATGCCGGGCCCGTGGTCGGTGACGGTGACGCGGGCCAGGCCGTTGGCGTCGCCGACGTCAACCTCCACCTGGCCGGCTGCGTCCGAGAATTTCACCGCGTTCGACAGGAAGTTGGTGACCACCTGCATCAGCCGGTTCTCGTCGCCGCGCACGCGCAGGCCGGCGAGCCGCGTGCGCAGCAGCAGCTTCACCGAGCGCTGGCCGGCCAGGCCCTCGGCCTGCTGCACGGCCTCGGCGACCAGCGCGTCGAGGTCCAGCGGCGCGATGGTGAAGTCCATCTTGCCGGCCTCCATCTTCTCCATGTCGAGGATGTCGTTGATCAGCAGGATCAGGCGCTCGGTGTTGCGCTGGGCGATGTCGAGCAGGCCCTTGGCCGCCGCCGGCAGCGCGCCGGCGACGCCGCCGCTGAGCAGGCCGAGCGAGCCGCGCAACGAGGTCAGTGGCGTGCGCAGTTCATGGCTCACGGTCGAGACGAACTCGTCCTTGAGCCTCTGCACTTCCTTCTGCTCGGACAAGTCGGTCGCCACCACCACGAAACCGGTGACGTCGCCGGCCTCGGTGGTCAGCGGCGCCACCGACATCGCGGCCGGGAAGCGCGTGCCGTCCTTGCGCTGCAGGTCCCACTCGCGCGGGTCGGTCATGCCGCGCCGCGCCAGTGCCAGCACCGTTTCGGTGGCGCTGACCGGCGACATGCCGTGATCGCGCGCCAGCGCGTGCGCCCGCGCCTCCAGCTCTTCGGGAGCCAGGAACGAGTCCGGCGTGAGCCGCCCGATCACTTCGCCCTCGGTATAGCCGAGCCACCGCTGCGCGGTGCGATTGAAGCGCATGATCAGGCCGCTGGCGTCGGTCGACAGGATTGCCACGCTCGACTGGTCGAGGATGCGCGTCGCCAGCATCAGCGCGCTGTGCACGCGCCGCTCCTGCTCGATGTTGAGCGTCAGGTCGCGCACGAAGGCGGTGAAGTAGCGCTGGCCGGCGCTCACGGTGTCGGTGAGCGTCAGCGCGACCGGGAATCCCTGGCCGGCGCCCCGGATGCCGCGGGCCTGCCGGCTCATCGCCCAGCGCGAACGGCTGGTGTCGTCGTTGTCACCCTCCATCGACCGCAGCGGCGTCAGCATGGCGGCCAGTTCCTTGTGCAGCGAGGCGTCGAAGAACGAGGCCAGCGACCGGCCGATGGCGCGCTCGTGCGGGATGTCGAAGATCTGTCGCGCCACCGGGTTGATGCTGCGCACGACCCCTTGATGATCGGCGCCGAGAATCGCGTAGGGCGCATGCTCCAGGATCGAGCGGATGTGCCGCTCGCTGGCCTTGAGTTCGAGCGCCTGCAGCGCGAGCCGCTCGCGTGACCGCTCGGCCTCCTCGAGCCGGTTGGCCGAGGACTGCAACAAGCCGACCAGCACCATCCAGTGCGCGAGGAACTTGCCAAGGTGCGAGAGCCCGACAAACACGTCGAGCGGCGTCGAGGACCAGGCCATGATGCCGGCATGCACGATGGCGTACAGCGCCAGCGCCGACACCAGTTGCAGCCGCAGCGGCGCGTCGGTCAGCGCCTCGCTGCGCCAGGCCAGCGGCAGCGCGGCCGCCATCGCGATTCCGGCGACGAGTTCCCAGGGCTGGCGCGGCGCCGACCCGGACGCCAGCGGCAACAGCTCCGGCGCGCCGAGCAGCACGGTGCCGGCGAGCGTGACCGCGATGACGCTGACAGTGGCGACCAGCGCCTGGTCGCGTCGCGCACTGCCGACGGACAGCGGCCACAGGCCGGTCACGACATACCCGGTCAGCAGCAGCGAGCTGAGGGTCCAGCTGAGGTTCACGGCCTGCAAGGTGACGCCGGCCTGCGCGGGCTCCAGGCTCAGCAGGCCGTGCAAGCCATCGAGCAGGCCGCTGGCGAGGAAGCCGGCGCCGAGCCACAGGAACAGCGGCTCGGGTTTGGACTGGTAGCGCACCAGTGCCTGCAGGCTGCAGAAACAGGCGCTCAGCGCCACGCACAAGTCGAGCAGCGCGTGCTCGAAGCCCGAGCCCAGGCCAAACGCGGGCGGAAGGTAGAACGCGCCGAGCACGAATACCGCGCCGACGCCGAGGCCACCGAGCAGGGACTGCATCGGCGCCGGCATTTTCGCTACACGCGCTCGCCGAACAGGTCGTAGGTGTCGGCGTGCGTGATCTTCACCTGCACGCGCTGGCCGACCTTCAGCTTTGCGCCCGCCACTGAAACGTTGCCGTCGATCTCGGGTGCATCGGCGTGCGAGCGGCCGAGCGCCGTGTCGCCCTGGACTTCGTCGATCAGCACCTCGAGCGTGCGGCCGACCTTGGACGCGAGGCGCGATTCGCTGATCACGGCCTGGGTCTCCATGAAGCGCTCGTAGCGCTCCTGCTTGAGCTCTTCCGGGACTGCGCCGGGCAGCGCGTTGGCGGCGGCACCCTCGACCGGCGAATACTTGAAGCAGCCGACGCGGTCGAGCTGCGCTTCCTCGAGCCAGTCGAGCAGCAGCTCGAAGTCTTCTTCGGTCTCGCCGGGGAAGCCGACGATAAAGGTGCTGCGCAGCGTGATGTCAGGGCAAATCCTGCGCCACGCGGCGATGCGCTCGAGCGTGTTCTCGGCGGCGGCGGGGCGCTTCATCGCTTTGAGCACCGCCGGGGATGCGTGCTGGAACGGGATGTCGAGGTACGGAAGGATTTTTCCGTCCGCCATCAGCGGGATCACGTTGTCCACGTGCGGGTATGGATACACGTAGTGCAGGCGCACCCACGCGCCCAGCTCGCCCAGGCCCTTGCAGAGGTCCAGGAAGCGCGTCTGGTATTCGGTGCCGCGCCACTTCGCCGGCGCGTATCGCAGGTCGGCGCCGTAGGCGCTGGTGTCCTGCGAGATGACCAG
>JAYUGN010000309.1:0-9172 GCA_043767605.1 Gammaproteobacteria bacterium | reverse complement strand
TCTTGCCGGCGAACCAGCGGCCCAGGCGCAGCTCCTGCACGGCGATGCCCCATTCGAACAGGATCGCGAAGATCACCGCGATCAGCGGCTGCGCCAGGTGGAATTTCTTCCAGCGCTGCTCGGGAAACAGGCGCAGCAGGCCGTAGCCTACGTCGTCGTCCATGCCCCGCACGTTGGTCCAGGTGTGGTGCTGGTAGTTGTGCGTCTTGCGCCAGTTGTCGCTGGTGCCGGCGATGTCCCACTCGTAGGTCTTGCCGTTGAGCGCGGGATCGCGCATCCAGTCGTACTGGCCGTGCATCACGTTGTGGGCCAGTTCCATGTTCTCGAGGATCTTGGCCAGCGACAGCAGCAGCACGCCGCCGATCCACGCCGGCACCAGTATCGCCGGCAGCCACGCCGCGCCGATCGCGCCGCCGAGCAACAGCACGCGGCCGGTGAGGCCGAGCCAGCGCACGGCCGCGACGATGCTGCGGATGTAATCGGCGTCGCCCTGGCCGATCGTCGCGACGGTGCGCGCGCGCACGGCGTCGATCTCCGCGGCGAAGCGTTCGAGTTCGGCGGCGCCGAGGGTGCGGTTCTTGACGGTGGTCATGGCTAGAGCTCGAGCACGAGGTCGCTGGTGGCGCTGTTCACGCACAGGCGCAGGGCGGAAACGGGTTCTGCTTCGGTGTCACCGGTCAGCAGGTTGCGCGTTGCGCCCGAAGGCTTGGGGCAAGCGCAGGTGTTGCAGATGCCCATGCGGCAGCCGGACGCCGGCGCCAGGCCCTGCGCTTCCAGCGCGGTGAGCAATGAACGGTCGCGCGGGATTTCCAGCACCTTGCCGCTTTTGGCGAGCGTGATTTTCACCGTGCCCCTCTCATCGGCGGCGACGGGTACCGGCGGCGAGAACGCTTCCGCCATGAACGAGCGCGCCTGTGTGGCCACCAGCGCCCGGGCCGATTCGACGAAGCCCGCGGGGCCGCAGGCGAATACTTCCCGCGCAGCCATGTCGTCGACGGCAGCCGCGACGCTGGCCGCGTCGATCCGGCCTTCGAATTCATCCGCATCCAGCGCCGCTTCGCGCGTGAGCAGGAAGCGGACCTGGAACTGCGGATAGCGCTGCGTGAGCGCGCGAAGCTCGGGGACGAAGCACCGCTCGCTGCGCACGCGGGTCCAGTAGAGCAAGGTCACGGGCGCGGGCATGCCGCGCGCGGCAAGTTCCCGCGTCATCGCCATCAGCGGCGTGATGCCGCTGCCGGCCGCCAGGAACAGCCGCGGGCTTTGCACGACTTCGGGCACGAGCATGCCGCCGAACGCCGGGCCGATCTCGAAGAAGTCACCGATTTTGGCGTGCTCGCACAAGTGCTGGCTCAACTGGCCGCCCGCCACGGCCTTGACCGTGATGGACACGCAGTCCTTGCGGCCGCTCACCTTGCTCAGGCTGTAGCTGCGCGTCACGCGCCGGCCGTCAAGTTCCGCACCCAGGTTGGCGTGCTGCCCTGGCTGGAAGCCAGCCCAGTGCCGGTTCGCGCGCAGGGTCAGGGTCATGGCATCGCTGGAGGCGACCTGGCGATCGACGAGTCTCACCATCGGCCGCGCCAGCGACCAGGCCGGGCTGAAGCGGGTGGCCCAGAAATCCAGGACGTGCGTCGGCGCCAGGGAGCGCACCGCGAGGTGCAGGGGCTTGATCATGGCGGCGATTATACATACATGTGCACAACTGTCTATACACTTGTATTTATGAATGTAGCGGTATGATTACCGCCATGAGTAGCACTGATTCTGTTAAGAAAATGTCAATCTCGCGCAACGACCTGCTGGCCGCCGCCCTGCGCCTGATCGGGCCCCATCGCAGCGTCTCCACGCTAAGCCTGCGGGAAGTGGCGCGTGAGGCCGGCATCGCCCCCAACAGTTTTTACCGCCAGTTCCGCGATGTGGATGAGCTGGTGGTCGCGCTGATCGACCTGGCCGGGCAATCGCTGCGGCGGATCGTGGGCGCGGCGCGCCATCGCGCGACCACCGAGCGCAGCATCGCGCGCAGCTCCGTCGAAGCCTTCATCGAACAGTTGCGTGCCGACGACAAGCTGCTGCACGTGTTGCTGCGCGAAGGCTCGGTCGGCTCGGATGCCTTCAAGAAAGCCGTGGACCGCGAGCTTTCATTCTTCGAAGAAGAGCTGCGCGTCGACCTGGTGCGCTTTGCCGCCCGTGACGGCGTCACCCTGAATGAGCCCGCACTGGTGGCCAAGGCGATCACGCGCCTGGTGTTCGCCATGGGCGGCGTGGCGCTGGACCAGCCGCGCGAAAAAGATCCGGAACTGATCGAGCAGTTGACCGGGATGGTCCGCATGATCCTGCGCGGATCGCACGAAGATGCCGGAGCCCCATGAGCGCCAAAATCCCCCGAGACCCGGCCAATGACTACACCGCCGAGTCCGCCGCCAGGCGCCGCGAGTTCGTGACGCAGCAGACCGGGGCAAACCTGGAACACACCAGCCGGTTCAGCATTGATCCCTCGGCCACGCAGGGCAACATCGAGCACTTCACCGGCGTGGTGCAGGTGCCGCTGGGCATCGCCGGGCCGGTGCGGATCAAGGGCGAGCATGCGCAGGGCGATTTCTACGTGCCGATGGCCACCACCGAAGGCACGCTGGTCGCCAGCTACAACCGCGGCATGCGGCTGACCCGCGAAGCCGGCGGCATCACCGTCACCGTGGTGGATGACGCGATGCAGCGCGCGCCGGTGTTCGCCTTCGCCGATGCCAAGGCCGCGCGCGAGTTCGGCGACTGGGTGGAGCAGAACATGGCGGGCATCCGCGCCGCGGCCGAAGCCACCACCCGCGTCGGCAAGCTGCGCAACATCGAGCAATACGCCGCCGCGCGCTTCCGCTACCTGCGCTTCAACTACACCACCGGTGACGCCGCCGGCCAGAACATGTGCGGCAAGGCCACCCACGCCGCCTGCGAATGGATCCGCGGCCAGTACGCCGGGACCATCGAGCGCTTCTCGCTGTCCGGCAACATGGACACCGACAAGAAGCCCTCGCAGCTCAACATCCTGCACACGCGCGGCAAGCGCGTGATCGCCGAGTGCACCGTGCCGGATGCGCTGCTGCGCTCGATCATGGGCATCGACGCCAAGGCGCTCTACAGCCGCCGCATCATGTCCATGACCGGCGCCTTCATGGCCGGCTCGCTCAACAACGGCGCGCACGCGGCCAACGGCATCGCGGCCACCTTCATCGCCACCGGCCAGGACGCGGCCAACGTCGCCGAATCCTGCGTCGGCCTCGCAGTCGGCGAGCTCACCGAGGACGGCAGCTACTACTTCTCGATCACGCTGCCCTCGCTGATCGTCGCCAGCTACGGCGGCGGCACCGGCCTGCCCACGCAACGCGAATGCCTGGAGATGATGGGCTGCTATGGCCAGGGCAAGGTGCGCAAGCTCGCCGAAATCATCGGCGCCACCGTGCTGGCCGGCGAGCTGTCACTGGCCGCCGCGGTCGCCGCGGGTGACTGGGTGACGAGCCACGAAAAATACGGCCGCAATCGCCCGTAGCCAGCCGCGTGGACTCGACCCGCCTCCTCGCGTTCTGCGGCAGTTTTTTCCTGATTGCCCTGAGTCCCGGCCTTTGCATGACATTGGCGATGTCCCTGGGCATCAGCATCGGCGTCAGGCGCAGCCTGTGGATGATGCTGGGCGAACTCACGGGCATCGCGCTGGTCGGCGCAACGGCGATGGGCGGCGTGGCCGCGCTGCTGCTGGGCGCGCCGCAAGTGTTCGCGGCGTTCAAGATCGCAGGCGCCGCCTACCTTCTGTGGACGGCTTGGCGCACGTGGAATTCACCTGTCGGCGGATTGGCCGCGGCGTCGCGCGTCACGCCCGCCGCCTTGTGCGCCCAGGGTTTCCTGACCGCGGTGGGCAACCCCAAGGCCTGGGCCTTCAACATGGCGCTGCTGCCGCCCTTCATCAATGTCACCGCGCCCCTCGCGCCGCAGATGGCCGTGCTGCTGGCGCTGATGGTCGTCATCGAGTTCTCTTGCCTGCTGATCTACGCCAGCGGCGGCCGTGCCCTCAGCGAAATGCTGCTGCGCCGGGGCCAGGCCCAGTGGCTGAACCGCGTCGCTGCCGGCCTCATGGTGGGCGTAGCACTGTGGTTGGTGCTGGGCTAGCCGCGGCGCACACTCGACCAATCAGCGGTGGATCACCGTGTACCGCCCCGCCCCGGCCTGCAGGCTCTTGAACTCGCTCACGCTGCCGTCGGGCCATGTCACCACCAGCTCGCGCACTGCCGGCCGAGCGCCAATGCCGAAGTGCGCCACCGGCGGGTTCTGCGACTGGTAGCCGCCGCTCGCGCGCACTTCGCGCGCCTGCAGGGATCCGTCGGCAAGATCGCGCTGGCGATGCCCTGCAAGCCGCGCGCGCAGGAACTGCTGAAGCAGTCGTAGTCGCCGCAGACCACGGCCTTGATCATGCCGTGCACGTTCGCGCCGGCCTTGGCCGCCATGTCGCTGAAATGTCCGTGCGCATCGTTACGCCACAGGGCGACATTGCGCGTGCCCGCGGGCCAGTCCACTTCCTGGTGCAGCTCGTTGCCTTTCACCAGGTCGAGCCAGCCGTCATTGTCGAGGTCGCACCAGGCCGCGGCCTGGCTGGGCAGTGCGTCGAGCACGCCCGCCTCGAAAGTCACGTCGCTGAAGTGACCGTGGCCGTCGTTGTGCAGCAAGGACCCGGGGAACTGCCCGGCCTTGTGCGCCCAGGCGCCGCGCGGCACGAACACATCCGCCAGACCGTCGTTCACGAAATAGCGCAGCGGATCGCGTACGCCCCCGGAGGACACCAGCGCGTCGAGATCGCCGTCGCCGTCGAAGTCCTCGAGGATCGCCCCGCCCGCCCGCTCGTTCACCTGCAGGCCGTGCGCGAGCGCGACCTCGCGGAATCGGCCGATCTCGTAATCGGAGGCAAACGCCGTGGGCGGAATCGGCCAGCGCGGATCCACCTTGTCCGGATATTCGCCCAGCGTCATCGCGGCGATGTTCAACAGCCAGCGGTAGGTCGGCAGCATCGCGGGATTGCTGTCGGGACTTTGCAGCAGCACGGCCAGCACGCGCCCGGCTTCCTGCGAGCCCAGGCGCTTGGCGTGCACGCCGCCGCCCCGGATCGGGATCAGGCAGGACTCCGCGTTATGCGCGCCCACGCAATTCTGCACTTCGCCCATGCGCAGCCAGGCCAGCGCAAGGTCGAACAGCAGAGTTTCGCGCGTGGCGGCCGGCGCATCGGTGGATTCGTCGAGCAGCTGCTTGATCAGCGCGATCGCGGGCTCGACCTGCGCCGCCAGCAGGAACTGGCGCGCGGCTTCCTCGCGCTGCGCCAGCCGCCGCGCCGGGTCGCGCTCCGACCTGGACGCCCGCACCAGTGCCGCCGCTTTCTCGGCATTGCGCTCGAACTGGTTGCCAGAGGTCCTGGCGGTCAGCGAGGTCCTTCAGCGTCGCCGCCATGTCGAAGGGCGGATGCGCATGGCGCCACCAGGCGCCGAGACCGGCGGCGAGCAGCACGATCGCGATGAGCCATAATTTGCGCATGACCTACCGCGCCTTCGCCTTGCTCATCGCCTGCGTGCTGCCGGCCACGACGCTCGCGCAGCAGGTGACAGTCGAGAAACTCGGCTGCAAGAAAGGCGTGCACCTGGTCGCGAGCAACGCGAAAATCTCCGCCGTGCTCGCCGAGCTCGGCAAGGCACTCAAGTTCGAGCTGCACTTCGAAGGCGACAACGATCGCACCGTCGACCTGGACACCACGCGGCGCGCGCCGGAGCTCGTCGCCAAGCTGATGGAATCCGACAGCGTGATCACCGACGATGCCCCCGATCCGAAGTGCCCCGGCCAGATGCGGCTGACGCGGGTGTGGGTGCTGCCCAAGGGCCAGGACGCCCCGGCGCCGCACGAAATGACGCCGATGGAAATGTACCGCAAAGCCCACGGGCTGCCGCCGGAGGATGAAAAGAAGCCTTAGAAGTAATACGAAAGGTGTATAGGGGTGCCGGGGGGAAACGCATACAAAGAGGGGCTAAGGATGGAGCGGCCATGAGCGACAACAAGGTTTACCCGGTTCCCGCCGAATGGGCGCGCAGCGCGCGCATCGATGCGCGCAAGTACGGCGAGATGTACGAAGAATCCGTGATGTTCCCGGATGCCTTCTGGAAACGTGAAGCCGGCCGCCTGGACTGGATCAGTGCGTTCACCAAGGTCAAGAACGTTTCGTACGCCCCCGGCAAGGTCAGCATCAAGTGGTTCGAGGATGGCCAGCTCAACGTCGCTGCCAACTGCACCGACCGGCACCTGGCCAAGCGTGGCGACCAGGTCGCGATCCTGTGGGAAGGCGACGACCCGAACGAATCGAAGAAGGTCACTTACCGGCAGCTGCACGAGCAGGTCGGCAAGTTCGGCAACGCGCTGCGCAAGCTGGGCGTGAAGAAGGGCGATCGCGTCACGATCTACCTGCCGATGATTCCCGAGGCCGCGGTGGCGATGCTCGCCTGCGCGCGCATCGGCGCGGTGCACTCGGTGGTGTTCGGCGGCTTCTCGCCGGAATCACTGGCCGGCCGCATCGAGGATTGCCAGAGCCGCTTCCTGATCACCGCCGACGAAGGCCTGCGCGGCGGCAAGAAGGTGCCGCTGAAGGCCAACGTCGACGAGGCGCTGGCCAAGCCCGGCGCGCAGATCATCGAGAGAGTCGTGGTCGTGAAGCGCACCGGCGGCAAGGTCGCGCTCGATGCAAAGCGCGACGTCTGGTACCACGACGTCGTCGAGAACGAGAGCGCCGACTGCGCGCCCGAGCCGATGAACGCGGAAGATCCCCTGTTCATCCTGTACACCTCCGGTTCCACCGGCAAACCCAAGGGCGCACTGCACACCACCGGCGGCTACCTGCTGTTCGCGGCCATGACGCACCAGGTCGTGTTCGATTACCGCGACGGCGACGTCTACTGGTGCACCGCCGACGTCGGCTGGGTCACCGGCCACAGCTACGTGGTCTACGGCCCGCTCGCCAACGGCGCGACCACGCTGATGTTCGAGGGCGTGCCGAACTATCCCGACGCCTCGCGCCTGTGGCGCGTGGTGGACAAGCACCAGGTCAACATCGTCTACACCGCGCCGACCGCGATCCGCGCGCTGATGCGCGAGGGCGACAGCTTCGTCACGCAGACCAGCCGCCGCTCGCTGCGGCTGCTCGGCTCGGTCGGCGAGCCGATCAATCCGGAAGCCTGGGAGTGGTATTACCGCGTCGTCGGCGAGCAGCGCTGCCCGATCGTGGACACCTGGTGGCAGACGGAGACCGGCGGCATCCTCATCACGCCGCTGCCTGGCGCCACCGCGCTGAAACCCGGCTCGGCGACGCGTCCGTTCTTCGGCGTGCAACCCGCGATCGTGGACGCCAGCGGCAAGATCCTCGAGGGCGCCTGCGAGGGCAACCTCGTCATCCTCGATTCCTGGCCCGGCCAGATGCGCACGGTCTACGGCGACCACGCGCGCTTCGAGCAGACCTACTTCAGCACCTATCCCAACCTGTATTTCACCGGCGACGGCGCGCGGCGCGACAAGGACGGCTATTACTGGATCACCGGCCGCGTGGATGACGTGATCAACGTCTCCGGCCACCGCATGGGCACGGCGGAAGTGGAATCCGCGCTGGTGCTGCACCACGCCGTGGCCGAAGCCGCGGTCGTCGGCTGTCCGCACGAGATCAAGGGCCAGGGCATCTACGCCTTCGTGACGCTGAAGGCCGGCATCGAGGCCACCGACGCGCTGAAGAAGGAACTCGCGGCGCAGGTGCGCAAGGAGATCGGCCCGATCGCGGTGCCTGATGCGATCCAGTGGGCGCCGGGCCTGCCCAAGACGCGCTCCGGAAAAATCATGCGCCGCATCCTGCGCAAGCTGGCCGCGGGCGAGTTCGAAGGCCTGGGCGACATCTCGACGCTGGCCGACCCGGCCGTGGTCGAATCGCTGATGAAGGCGCGCAAGCAGGCGAAGATCGTATGAAGGCCTCGAGCGAAGCGCCGGAAGAGTGATGTCATCCCGAGCGTAGCGAGGGATCTCCTGACAGGAGCATCATCGCGGTCCCTGCCAGCAGCAACAGGACGCCACTCAAGCGCCCGCCCTGCACGCCCGCCGGCGCGAGCTTTTCGAGCATCACGAAGATCGTGATCGCGGCGATCCAGAGAAGATTCATCACGCCGCCGAAGAACAAGAGCAGCATCAGCGCCCAGCAACAGCCCACGCAGTAGAGGCCGTGCAGGGCGCCGAGGCGCAACGCACCGCCGATGCCGGGGCGAAAATGCCGCGTGATGAATTCCACCGGCGAGCGGCAGCGCGTGAGGCAGTCCTGCTTGAGCGGGGTGAGCTGGTACGCGCCAGCCACGATGAGCAACACCGCGCCAAGCACGCGACTGGTGCCGACCATCATCGGCGAGAGCAACGCCGCGCTCGCCAGCGCCCATTGCGCCACCGTCGCGGCGAGGCTGAACGCGGTCCAGACCAGGAGATAACCGGCGGTGAAGGCGCCGCTGCGCGCGAGCGGTTGCTCGGCGCCCGGCGAATTGCGCATCACCATGCCGAACAGCAGGATCGCCGGTGTCGCGCTCGGCAGCATCATGCCGACCATCATCACGGCCCACATCAGGAACACGAGCGTGAAATAGCGCACGTCCCAGCGGCTTTCCATCATCCAGGCCGAAATGCCATGCATCGCGCCATACATGTCGCGCGACGCCGGCACCAGGTAGAGCCAGGCCAGCGCGATCGCCGCCGCCAGGCAAGCGGCGACCGCGGCCTGCTCGCGCAGCAGCACCGCCTAGCGGATCACGCCGTGCGTGCCCCAGCTGACTTTCGCGATATGCGCGTGGGTGTCCGTGAAGTTCAGCTCGATCTCGCCGCTGGTCTTGCTGCTGCCAGTGATGAACTCGGCCTCGGCGTACTCGAAGCCGGTCGGCAGTTGCACCGTCGCCCGGTGCGGCGCGCCGGTCATCGGGTTCTTGATCGGCTGGGCGGCGCCCTCGAGCAGACCCTTGACCTTCACGCTGGCGGTGCCAGCCTTCTGGTCGATCTTCAGCTCGATGGGCGCGAACAGCGTCGGCAGCGCCGACGAGAGCGTGGTGCTGAACACCTGCGTGATCAGCGAGCCGGGATCGGTCTCCTT
>JAYUGN010000308.1:0-3223 GCA_043767605.1 Gammaproteobacteria bacterium | reverse complement strand
TTCTCGGCGCCTTCCTCGACGAACTCGTCACGCGGGGCGACGGTGTTGGCGCCGCGGGCCTCGATCACGGCCTCGGCGATCGACTCGGCGTAGGCCTTGATGGCGCGGGTAGCGTCATCGTTGCCCGGGATCACCACGTCCACGCCCTCGGGGCTGTTGTTGGTGTCCACCACGGCGACGACGGGGATGCCGAGCTTGCGCGCTTCCGACACGGCGATCTTCTCGTAGCCGACGTCGATCACGAACAGGCAGTCCGGCAGCGAGGTCATTTCCTTGATGCCGCCGAGCGAGCGGGTCAGCTTCGCGATCTCGCGCTGGATGCCGAGCTGCTCTTTCTTGGACCGCCTCAGGACCGAGCCGTCCTCGACCGCCTTCTCCATGTCCATCAGGCGCTTGATCGAGCCCTTGATGGTCTTGAAGTTGGTGAGCGTGCCGCCGAGCCAGCGCTGGCTGACGTACGGCATGCCGCAGCGAGCGGCCTCGACCTCGACCGCGTCGCGCGCCGCGCGCTTGGTGCCAACGAACAGGATCTTGCCGCCGTTGCCCGCGAGGCGGCCGACGAAATTGCAGGCCTCCTTCAGCAACGGAAGCGTCTGCTCGAGATTGATGATGTGGATCTTGTTGCGCGCGCCGAAGATGTACTGCTCCATCTTCGGGTTCCAATAACGCGTGCGGTGACCAAAATGTGCGCCGGCTTCCAGCAGCTGGCGCATGGTGACGGTAGCCATGCTTTACTCCTTGGGTTGAGCTGACCGCGCCCCTTGTTCAGGCTCACCCAAGGGGGGCGCGGATGGATTTGACGAATTGAGAAAAATTCTGAAACTTCATTGCCTTACGGCGGCGCGCTTTATACCATGAGCGCCACGTGTCAGTCACCATCAAATCCCCTTCAGAGCAGCGCCTCATGCGTGAGGCCGGGCGGCTTGCGGCCGACGTGCTGGTGATGATCGAACCGCACGTCCAGGCCGGCGTCACCACCGACGCGCTGAACCAGCGCTGCCACGACTACATCGTGGACACTTTAAAAGCCATCCCTGCGCCCTTGAATTACAAGGGTTTTCCGAAATCGATCTGCACCTCGGTGAACCACGTGGTGTGCCACGGGATCCCGGGCGACAAGAAGCTCAAGAAGGGCGACATCCTCAACGTGGACGTCACCGTCATCAAGGACGGCTTCCACGGCGACACCAGCCGCATGTTCTATCTCGGTGAGCCGTCGGTGCTCGCGCGGCGCCTGTGCGAGAACGCGCACGAGGCCATGATCGAGGGCATCAAGCGCGTGAAGCCCGGCGTGAAACTCGGCGACCTGGGGCACCTGATCCAGCGCTGCGCCGAGGGCGCGGGCTTCTCGGTGGTGCGCGAATACTGCGGCCACGGCATCGGCCGGGTCTTCCACGAGGACCCGCAGGTGCTGCACTACGGCACGCCAGGCACCGGCATGGCGCTGGAAGCCGGCATGACCTTCACGATCGAGCCGATGATCAACGCCGGCGGCAAGGACGTGCGCCTGCTGCCTGACGGCTGGACCGTCGTGACCAAGGACCACACGCTGTCGGCGCAGTGGGAGCACACCGTGCTGGTCACCGGCACCGGCGTGGAAGTGCTCACCTTGCGCGACGGCGCCATGTGAATGGCGTGAGGGCAGATTCGTGGGCCTAGAACTGGAACTCGAGGTAGAGGACGAAGCCTCGATTTTCTCGGCCTCGGCCGTGCGCGCGCGACTCGCCGTCGCCGGCAAGCCGGTCACCGCCTTCCGCGAAACCCTGGGCTGGGGCCGCGGCCGCCTGTACAGCCTGTTTGCCGAGGGCACTTCGGCCGAGTCGCTGGTGAAGGCGCGTTCGTTCCTGGTGGACGAGGTGCTGCGCGAAGCCTGGACGAAGTTCCTGCCGGGTCCGGTGGATGGCCTCGCGTTGATCGCGGTCGGCGGCTACGGCCGCGGCGAGCTCCTGCCCCACTCCGACATCGACCTGCTGCTGCTGCACGACGCGGCCGCGATCGAGGCGCACAAGTCCGCGCTCGAGCAGTTCATGGCTTTCCTGTGGGACATGGGCCTCGAAGTCGGCTCGTCGGTACGCTCGGTAAAGGACTGCGCGAAACTCGCCGCCGGCGACATCACCATCATGACCACGCTGCTGGAAAGCCGGCCACTGATGGGCGACAGCGCACTGTTCCAGGCCCTGCAGTCCGCGCTCGGCCCGGTCTGGCCGGTAGCGGCGTTCTACAAGGCCAAGCTCGCGGAGCAGAAGAAGCGCCACGCCAAGTACGACGACACTGGCTACAAGCTCGAGCCCAATGTGAAGGAAGGCCCGGGCGGACTACGTGACATCCACACGGTGGCCTGGGTCGCCAAGCGCCACTTCGGCGCGCAGACGCTGCATGAGCTCAAGGAAAAGGGCTTCCTGACGGCAGTCGAGTGCTCGGACCTGTTTGCCGGCCAGGATTTCCTGTGGCGCGTGCGCTTCGCCATCCACATGCTCACGGGGCGCAAGGAAGACCGCCTGCTGTTCGACCACCAGATCAAGGTGGCCGCGCTGTTCGGCTACGTGGACGACGACCGCAACCGCGCGGTCGAGCAGTTCATGCAGCTGTACTACCGCACGATCAAGTCGCTGTCCTGCCTGAACGACCTGCTGCTGCAACTGTTCGACGAGGCGATCGTGCACGGACCCACCGCCTTCCTGGGCGGCAAGCCCAAGCCGCTGAATGCGCGCTTCGAACTGGTCGGTGGCTACATCCAGGCCCGCAGCCCCGATGTGTTCCGCCGCAATCCCTACGCCCTGCTCGAGATCTTCCTGCTGCAGCAGCAGCACCCGAAGATCGAGGGCATCCGCGCCGAGACGCTGCGGCTGATCCGCCGCGACCGCCGGCTGGTGGACGAGGGCCTGCGCGGCGACGTGCGCGCCCGCGCGCTGTTCCTCGAGATGTTCCGCGAGGGCCGCGGCCTCACCCGCTCGCTGCGCCGCATGAACCGCTACGGCGTGCTGGGCCGCTACCTGCCCGCCTTCGGGCAGGTGATCGGCCACATGCAGTACGACCTGTTCCACACGCTGACCGTGGACGAGCACTCGCTGTACGTGGTGCGCAACCTGCGCCGCTTCGCCGAGAAGGAATTCCGAGAGGAGCTGCCGTTCGCCTCCACGATCATGCCGGGCATCGAGAAAAAGGAGCTGCTGTACCTCGCCGGCCTGTTCCACGACATCGCCAAGGGCCGCGGCGGCGACCA
>JAYUGN010000307.1:0-3248 GCA_043767605.1 Gammaproteobacteria bacterium | reverse complement strand
AGGCCTGGCAACGCCTGCTCGCGCAGGGCTGGCTTGATGCACTGCGCACGCTGCACCCGCAGGACAAGAAGCTCTTCACGTTCTGGGATCATTTTCGCGAACACTGGCCGCGCGACGCGGGCCTGCGCATCGATCACCTGCTGCTGAGCAAGAGCCTGGCGCCGCGGCTGCTCGGCGCCGGCGTGGACCGCTGGGTGCGGGGCGAAGCCCATGCCAGCGACCATGCGCCCGCGTGGGTCGAAATCGCGGACAGCCCGAAGCCGGCGCGCAAGCGCCGGGGCTGAGCCTCTCGGATTGCGCGGCGCATCGGCGGGAGTAGAGTGATGCCCCCGTACACGGCGAGGAGATCGGCATGGCGACTCACAATGGCAAGTGTTTCTGCGGCGCGGTTGAGTTCACGGTGACGGGCGAGCCGGCGGCCATGGGCTACTGCCATTGCGAATCCTGCCGGCACTGGTCGGCGGGGCCGGTGAATGCCTTCAGCCTCTGGAAACCCGATGCGCTGAAGATCACGAAGGGCGCCGACCAGGTCGGTACCTATAACAAGACAGCCAACAGCGCGCGCAAGTGGTGCAAGAAGTGCGGCGGCCACCTCTTCAGCGACCACCCCGGCATGGGGCTCGTGGACATCTACGCCGCCGTGATCCCGACGCTGGCCTTCAAGCCGGCCGTGCACGTGAACTATGCCGAGAAAGTGCTCAGCATCAAGGATGGCCTGCCCAAGCAGAAGGATTTCCCGAAGGAGATGGGCGGCTCGGGCGTCACGCTGCCCGACTGATTCAGCGCCCCAGCAGCTTCTGGAGTTCGCCGCTGCCGAGCAGTTTTTCGAGGTCGTCGGCGCCGCCTACGAGTTGCCGCTTGACGAACACCATCGGGAACGTCGGCCAGCCCGCCCACATCTTCAGCGCGTTGCGCCGGCGCCAGGTGTTGAAGTAGCTGCCGTATTCCAGGTAATGGTGCGGCAGGCCCGCGGCTTCGAGCAGCTTGCGCGCCTTCTTCGGCGCGGGGTTCTGCGCCATGCCCACGACAACGATGTCGTGCGCATCCACCGCCGCGGAGACCTCTTCAACGATGTCGCGCTGGTTCTGCGAGATCGCCTCGCGGATCGCGGGATGGAGGCGGGTTTCTTCGAGGATCATGCGCGTCATCGGGACTCCGGGCGGGGCAAAGCGGGCCGCAGTATCGGTTGGTGCTGACGGGCTCGCAACCTTGCGCCTGCGCGCCGGGCCCAGGCGAGCTTGCCCGGCTTGCGCAACTTCTTGAGCCTGGCTTCGAGCTTCAGCGCCGGGCTGCGGCCGGCGCAGCGCTTCACGGCGACGATGCGGCGGGGCGGATTGCTGCGCGTGTACTTCGCGCCCTTGCCGCTGCAGTGGAGCGCATAGCGCGCGGCAACATCAACCGCCACGCCCGTGTACAGGGCGCCGTTCTCGCACTCGAGCATGTAGACGAACCAGCGCTTGCCGCGGGCGGCGCCGCGCTTGCGGGCGGCCACGGGGTCTAGTGCGGCATGTACAGCGTGGCCGGGTGCTCGAGGAAAGTCTTGAGCCGCTGGATGAACGAGGCGGCGTCGTAGCCGTCCACGATGCGGTGATCGAACGAGGACGAGAGATTCATCATCAGCCGCACGGCGATCTGGCCGTTGCGCACCACCGGCCGCTCGATCATCTTGTTCACGCCGATGATGCCGACCTCGGGTGCGTTGATGATCGGCGTGCTGACGATGCCGCCCATCTTGCCCAGGCTGGTGATGGTGAGGGTGCCGCCGGTCAGTTCCTTGACGGTGGCCTTGCTGGTGCGCGCGGCCTGCGCCAGGCGCGCAATTTCGTTGGCGCACTGCCACAGGTCGAGCCGCTCGGCGTGACGCACCACCGGCACCATCAGGCCGTTCGGCGTTTGCGTGGCGATGCCGACGTGCAGCGCCGTGTGGCGCGTGGCCACGCCCGCTTCATCGTCGTACGTGCAGTTCACCTGCGGGAATTCCGGCACGGCCTTGATCAGCGCGCGTACCAGGAACGGCAGCAGGGTCAGCTTGCCGCGCGTCGCGCCGTAGACCTCGTTCAAGTGCAGGCGCAGCGCTTCGAGCTCGGTGACGTCCAGTTCCTCGACGTAGGCGAAGTGCGGGATGCGGCGCTTGGAGCGCTCCATGGACTCCGCGATCTTGCGCCGCATGCCGATGATCTTGATCGGCGTGATCTGGTCCTCGCCGCCGACGTCATTCCCGCGAATGCGGGAATCCAGAATGGCTGGCACCAGATCATGGACCCCCGCTTGCGCGGGGGTGACAGAGAGATCGTCATGCAGGATGCGGCCGCCGCGGCCGCTGCCCTGCACGGTGTGCAGGTCCAGGCCGAGCTCGCGCGCCTTGCGGCGCACCGAGGGTGCGGCGGCGGGCAGCGGATTGTGGAACGCTGCGGCCTTCGGCGCCGCCGGTGTGTCATGCCGGCGAACGCGGGCATCCGGGCTTGCAGGAGGCGGCTGGATTCCCGCCTTCGCGGGAATGACAGCGGGAGCGACGACGGCCGGCCCGCCCTTGCCCGCGGGCAGCGCGGTGCTCGAGGTTTCGATGTCCACCAGCACCGAGCCCACGGCCACCTTGTCGCCGGCGGCGGCGTGCAGCTTGATCACCTTGCCGGACACCGGCGAGGGAATTTCGACCGCGGCCTTCTCGGTGAGCATGTCCACCAGCGGCTGGTCCTCGGTGATGGTGTCACCGGCCTTGACGCGCCAGGCGGCGATCTCGGACTCGGCGATGCCTTCGCCGATGTCCGGCAGCTTGAATGAAAAGAGGGCCATGGCGATCTAGTCCTGCATCACTTTCTGGAGAGCCTTGCCGACACGTGCGGGGCCCGGGAAATAACTCCACTCGAAAGCGTGCGGGTACGGCGTGTCCCAGCCGGTGACGCGCTGGATCGGCGCCTCCAGCCGGTAGAAGCAGTGCTCCTGCACCAGCGCCGAGAGTTCCGCGCCGAAGCCGCTCGTACGGGTGGCCTCGTGCACGATCACGCAGCGGCCGGTGCGGTTCACCGAGGTGGTGATCGCCTCGACGTCCAGCGGCATCAGCGAGCGCAGGTCAATGACTTCGGCGTCGATGCCGGTTTCGGCGGCGGCGGCGAGCGCGACGTGCACCATCGTGCCGTAGGCGAGCATCGTGCAGGCGTTGCCGGGCTTGACGATCTTGGCCTTGCCCAGCGGAATCGAGTAGTACTCCTCGGGCACTTCGGCGGCTTCGTGCTTCGACCACGGCGTCA
>JAYUGN010000306.1:0-3250 GCA_043767605.1 Gammaproteobacteria bacterium | reverse complement strand
TGAAGCTGCCGTTGTACTCGGTGGATGCCTCCGGCAAGCCGCGCTTCGACGTTCCGGCGGCGGGCTCGGTGGGTCCCGTGGCCGGCGCCGACGCGCCGAGCTACACCGGCGGCGGCCTGATCGGCCTGCTGAGCGATTTCACGGCGAACCTCGGCCACCTCATCACCGCGATCGGCAACGGGGACACGGGGGCCGCGCAGCAAGCGGCGGCGGATACGGCCAGCGGCGCAGCCGACGACGCTCAACATCTCGGCGATTCGCCGACGCCCGGCGGCATCCTGGGCACCGATCAGGAACCCGCCGACATGCTTGCGCGCGCGCGCAGCGCCAACCGCAATGCCGAAGCCGTGGTGCTGACCGGCGCCAGCATTCCGGGCTGGACGGTGCCGGAAGCGCGCGGCATGCCGTACCCGTATCCCTCGGGCGCGATCACCAGCGGCGCGGTTTTTGACCCGACGCCGGTGCCGGGGCAGGTGCGCAACGCCCACAACGGCGTGCTGTTGTATCCCGCTGCCGGCCAACCGGCGGTCGCCGGCGTGCCGGTGGACCAGATCGCGGCGTACGCGTTCCGCAACGGCGCCTGGCGCGAAATCCCGGTGCAGGTCGACGAGCGCATGCCGTACTTCCTGGCCAACGCCAACTCGGGCTTCTCGGTTTATTCCGGCACCGACCAGGAGTTGAGCTACGTCTGGGATACCGAGTCCTGGGGCATGACCGAAGGCACCTGCACGCGCCAGTACGACGCCAACCCTGCTGACAGCAGCAAGCGCAACCGCGGCGTGTCGGCGCCGACGCCGGACCCGGTGCCCGGCCTGGACAACGACGACGAGATCGTCTTCATGGCCAGCGATGCCGGCGACAGGGCGCCCGGCGCCCCGCCGGGGCTGGCAGGCGCTAACGGCCAGCAGGTGGTGCTGGCGGATCCGCTGGATCCCGCGACGCAGCGCTTCGTCTACCTGTTCCGCAAGACCGGCGGCTCCTCGTTCCGCGGCCGGGCGCATTACGTGAATTACCAGCGCGATGCCAACGCCGACCAGTGGATCGATGAAACTTTCTTCGCGGACAACGATCCGCAGAAGCTCGGCACCAGCAACAAGGGCTACGGCGCGAACCTGACCGGCACGGTTTGCCCCGACGGCACGCCCTCGAAGAGCTCGGAAGACCGCTTCCCGCGCGACGGCGTCACTGTCAGCACCGACGCCTATCAGTGGCGCGCCAGCGGCCGCTGGATGGTGCGCGAGATGCACGTGGCCAAGCCCGGTCAGCCCGGCACCTACGGCCCCGACCTGATCGACCGCTGGAAAGGCCGCGCCTTCCAGCAGTCGCCGGACACCAACGTCTCCGTGGTCGGTTTCGAAGATGAGCAGGTCAACTGGGAAGCCAACTCATCCCTGCTCGGCGAACGCGCCGGCCCGGTGCGCGCGATCCGCGAAACATGGGGCGCCGACTCGGGCACCAACGTCACCAAGACCGAAACGTTTTATCGCGACGCGGTCGCGTATCGCTACCGCGTGCGCGTGCACCCGATTCCGCCCGATGGCCTCTACACCTCGTGGGATTACAACCGCGGCGCGATGCTGCCGACGGCCGCCGAGAAAGCGGCCAGCGTGCCGGGCGGGCGCTACTTCACGATCTTGCGCCCGCGCGGCGTGCCGGTGGACGGCGTCAACGACGACATCGGCAGCGTCGACAGCACTGCGCCGATCCCCAACGTCGGTCCGGGCGGCGGCCCGGGTTGCTTCTCACCCGATGCGGCCAAGCGCAATCCGCAGAAGCCCTTCGTCTCGCCCAACGGCTTCGGGGTGTGCCCGGTGTTTTTCGACGCGGCCGATGCGACCTTCAACTTGCCGCTGGCCTTCGACAACTGGGAGCAGGTGTCGGGCAAGGGCAACCTCGGCTCGCTCGTCTATACGTTCGAGAACAAGGGCCCCACGTCCTACGCCAATCCGCTGGTGGTTCCGTACTACCGCGACGACGCCTGCCTTGATGACGGCACCGGCGACGACCCCGTGCAGCGTCCTTACCCCGGCGAATCCTCCGACGACAGCCGCGTGATCGCAGGCTATCGCGCCGCCAACGGCGGCAAGCCGTACGCTGACATTCCGTGCTCCGGCAAGCAGGGCGCCTACGCCGCGCACGGCATTCACTACTTCGTCACGCACGACAGCGACAACGCCGCCTCGCCGGTGACCTCGACCGAGATCGATGGCCAGCAGTGGCAGTTCGCGGTGCCGACCGACAAGCCGAAGAACGTGGCCGAGCCCTACGCCAACATCGTCCGCGTGCCGTTGCAGGTGGTCGTGACGCCGGTGGCGGGTTCCGGTGGCGGCGACGGCCTCACCGCGGCGATCGTGTTCGACGGCGAACCGGTGGGCACGTCCGCGGTCGGCGTCACCGATGGCGCGGTGCTCAAGGCGGCGGGCACGCTCTACGCGCGCGACGCGGGCGGCAGTTATGCACCCGCGGCCAACCGCATCGTTACGCTGGTGCTCGAAGTCGATTGCGGCGGCCAGACCGCCCCGAGCCAGGTGCCGTGCAACAACGACGGCAAGCACATTGCGCGCAGCGCGCCGACGGCGACCGGCGCCGATGGCCGCGTGGCGCTGAGCCTGTCGTGGTCCGCCGACGCCAATGGCAGCGGCCTGACCTCGCTGTTCAACGACAACGTGCCGGCCACCGGCGTGCACGTGTTCCTCGTCGACAACGGTGCGGATGTTGCCAGCACCGCCGATAACACCGTGATGAATTACTCACCGGCCGCGCAGCTCGCGCTCGCCGCCGGTCAGTACGGCCAGGCCGATGCCGCCGACAATGCGCAGTTCGTGCCGGTGTTGCTCAGCAAGGGCAGCGCCGGTGGCGGCGGCGCGCCCGCCGAGCGCGGCCTGGTGCAGGTCGTCAGCGACTTCCTCGCCTCGGTCCTGGCTGCAGCGGGGCACGAAATCGCCAGCGCCTTCGACAGCCTGGTCGCCGGCGCCAACACGCTGGTGGCGGGCCTCGAAGACCTGCTGCTCGGCAATGAGCACGGCAGCGTGCTGGCGATCGCAGAGCACGTGGTCAACAACCCGGCGGGCGCGCCGAATTCGGTGCCCGCAGACGTCAACGCCCTGGTCAAGGGCTACGCCGACACCGGCACGGGCCGCGTGCTCGCCGGCGTCGGCGTCGTCGACATGACGCCCGACGTCGGCTACGGCGCGGGGCAGTACGCCAACAAGGTGATCGAGGATGAGCCGGACGGTACGGTCGATCCCTT
>JAYUGN010000305.1:0-3273 GCA_043767605.1 Gammaproteobacteria bacterium | reverse complement strand
CGGGCCTGAATCCTTCTGACATCGCCTGGCCGATCCGCAGCGTGCTGCGCGACCAGGCCAATGCGCGCGTGCTGCTCGGCGAAGTTGCCGGCGTGGATGAGGAGCGAAAAGTCGCGCGGCTCGACGACGGGCGCGAGCTCGCCTACGACTGGCTGATCCTCGCCACCGGCGCCACGCACAACTATTTCGGCCACGACGACTGGGCGAGCGTTGCGCCGGGCCTCAAGCGCGTGGACGACGCCACCCTGATCCGCCGCCGCATCCTGCTGGCCTTCGAGCGCGCCGAGTCCGCGACCGACGAGGCCGAGCGCAAGCGGCTGATGACCTTCGCCATCGTCGGCGCGGGCGCCACCGGCGTGGAACTCGCAGGCGCGATCGCCGAGCTCGGCAAGCACGCGCTGGCCGAGGATTTCCGCGTGATCGATCCGCGCGCGGCGCGCATCGTGCTGATCGAGGGCGGTGAGCGCGTGCTGCCGGCATTTCCCGCGCCGCTGTCGGCCTACGCGCAGCGCGCGCTCGAGAAGATGGGCGTGGAAGTCTGGCTCAAGCACCAGGTCACGGCCTGCGATGCAACAGGGCTGGCGCACGATCTCGCGCGCGGGCTCGGGTTGGAGGGCCTGGCGGCGCGTCTGCGCCAGCAGCTCCTGGAAGTAGCCGACGCGGATCCTGCCGAAGCGGCGCATCGTGGCGATGGCCCCCGTGATCCGGGGAATGGCCAGCTCCCGGCCCGCCTGGTTCAGCTCCTTGCTGCAGCTGCGGATCAGGCCCTGCACGCGCCGCAGGTTGCCGTAGACATCGGCGTTGAATAATTCGACGACCAGACCGTTCAGCACCGGGTCGATGAAACGCGACTGCGACAAGAGCCGTTGCGGGGTGGCCTCGTAATAGGCCCGCGAGGCCGGCGGGAAATGCGCATCGATCTTGTGGCGATAGCCGCCGCGGCGCCGGTCGCGTGGATAGATCGCCAGCCGCTCCAGCTCCAGGAAGATCTCGACCTGGTTTTCCGTCAGCTTGACCCGCAGCACCTTGCCGCGATGGATGTGCGGCGCGCTGTAATAGGCCGCCTCCACCGACACGTAACAATCCGGATGCAGGGTCGCCTGCTTCCACTCGGCGTTTTCAAAGGGCGCAGTGGGCAGTGGCCGCAGCGCCGCCTTCTCGACCTGCTCGAAGCGCTCGCGGCGCGAGACCCCAAACCGCGTGTGCGGCCGGTCGTTGATCTGCTCCGCACATTCGGCCAGCACCCGGTTGAGGTCCGCCAGCGAGGTAAACCGCCGATGCCGGGACCGGAAGCGCACGTAGCGCATCAGGATCTTCACCAGCCCCTCGACCACGGCCTTGTCTTTCGGATGAGCCGGCCGGGCCGGCACCACGCTGGTCGAGTAGTGCGCCGCCAGCTCGGCATACGCCGGATTCAGGTCCGGGTCGTACAGGTGGCATTTCAGCACGCCCTGCTTCAGGCAATCCGGCACCGTCACCGCCGGCGCGCCGCCATAAGCCTCAAACATCCGTCGGTGCGCAGCCAGCCAGTGGCCACTCTTCATGTCCCCGGCCGCCCAGGCAAACAGCAGCTGGCTGAACCCCAGGCCGGCGACAAACACGTACGCCTGGTGGATCTCGCCGGTTCTCAGGTCGATCCACTCCAGCGTATCCCCGGCGTAATCCACCTCGACCCGCTCGCCCGGCTCGAATTCGCGTGCTGTCACCGCCGCCTGCCGGTACTGCGGGTACTGGCGGTAAAACTGCTTCCAGAAATTGGAGTAGGTGGTCAGTCCCTGCGCCTTCTCCTCCCAGATCAGCTTCATCGGGTGGCCCAGCCCCAGATCGTGAATGATCGGCAGCCAGTCCAGCTGCGCCATCCACAGCGGCGCGGTCGCCTCCTGGCGCTGGTCGGGCGAGGCCCGCTCCCCGTCCCGCACCTCACGCACCGTGCGCCGCGAGCAGCCCAGCGCCCGCGCGATCTCCCGCAGCCCCCGACCTTCCGCCAGCCGCCGCTGAATCTCCTCGTATCGAGCCACCGTGAAACTCCTCTGAGCCATTCCACCCTCCCTCGAGAAAAAACCGCGAGGGTACAGGGCCGGTCCGCCTATCCCGCGGCCCGCCGGTGGTCTCCAACTCAGGAAATCAGGTGGTACCCACCCGGGAAATCGGGTGGTACCCAAACCAGGAAATCAGGTGGTACCCAACTCAGGAAATCGGGTGGGTCCCATCAGAGGAAATTTTGCAACAAGAACGCGCATCAGAAATTGGCTGACCTTAGGAAGCGTCGGAACGAGTTCAAAGACGAAGCGGCGCGGAAATATCTTGATTCGTATCAGAAATATTGTGGCGACCTAGGTAAGTAAGGGCTAAAGGCTCCCGACGCAATCGGAAAGCGTGATAGGGAAGGCTGGCGATGTCCGCAGCCGAAGGAAGCCACTGCGCTTTGGCGCCCCTAAGCCTGCGCAGCCTTCTCCAGCGCGCGCGCCGCGAGCTGCGATTTCAGCGCGACCAGCGCGCCGGCCACGGCAACGACAATCATCCCGACGATGCTGAGCCCCTCGGGCACGTGGCCGAACACGGCCCAGCCGAGCAAGCCGGCCCACAGCAGTTGCACGTATTGCAGCGGCGCCAGCGCGGAAGCCGCCGCGTGACGATGCGCGGCGGTGAATACAAAATGCCCGAGGCCGCCGAGCGCGCCGATGGCCAGGAACAGCAGCAGTTGTAATGGCGTGGGCGCGGGTCCGCTCCAGAACCACGGCAGCGCTGCGCCGAAGCAAAGAGCGCCGACCACGGCCGTGTAGAACAGCATCGCGATCGTGCTCTCCGTGCTCGCGAGCATCCGCGATAACAGTTGATACGTCGCCGTCGTCGCGGCCGCGCACAGCGCCAGCACCACGCCGATCGCATCCAGTCCGCCGCCGGGCCGCGCGATCAGCAGCACGCCGCCGAAACCCGCGATCGCGGCGATCCAGCCGAAGGTCCCCACTTTCTCGTGCAGGAACGTGCCGGCCGCGAGCAACACCAGCAAGGGCGCGAGGAACAGGATGGCGCTGGCCTCGGCGACCGGCATGCGCTTGAGGGCCAGCGCAAAGATGAGCGAGCCGGCGGCAAGGCAGGCCGCGCGCACCAGCACCAGGCCGGTGCGCTGCGTCTGGATGAGCTTGCGGCCCTGCGAGGGCGCGAGCAGGACCACCATCAGCAGGAAGTGCACGATGTAGCGCACCGCCACGACCAGCGGCGCCGGATAAAACGCCGTGAGGTACTTGATGGTGGTGTCCATGCAGGCGAACA
>JAYUGN010000304.1:0-22576 GCA_043767605.1 Gammaproteobacteria bacterium | reverse complement strand
CGACCAGCCTCTACACCGGCACCTTCAGCAGCAAGATGAGCGGCTCGGGTGGCGGCGCCAGCGGCAGCAACCAGATCAGCTACAGCCTGGCGCTGACGGGCACCCCGGTGTCGACCGCGGTCGTCGGGCTGCCGGTCAACATTTTCACCGGCGCATACCTGGTGACGGGCACGATCCCGGCCTCGCAGACTGGCAACACGGTGGTCCCGGGCACCTACTCGGACACCGCGACCGCGACGGTGAACTTCTAGGCTAGACTTTTCCCGGAACTACCGGGACAGGCCCATGGCAATCAACGGCCGGCTGCTCATCGCAGCCGGCCTTTTCTCTATATATGCGGGAACGGCGGCAGCCTCCGGGCTGCGGGTCACGCCCCTGCGCATGGATTTTTTCCAGAACCAGACCTCGGGCCAGATCGAGGTCAGCAACCTGGGCACCGCGCCGCTCGCCGTGCAGGTCAAGGCCTTCCGCTGGTCGCAGAAAGACGGCGTCGAAACCTACGAGCCGACCACCGATATCTTCTTCGCGCCGCCGATTGTCAGCGTCGCGCCGCAGAAAAAAACGATCGTGCGATTCCGGTTGCGGGCGGCCCCGCCGCTGGACCGCGAGAACAGCTACCGCGTGTATTTCCAGGAAGTGCCCTCGGCGACCGAGAACGCGCCCTCGGCGGGCATGACCTTCCGCATGCGCTTCGGCGTGCCGGTGTTCGTTCACTCCGTGAAGCCGGCGTATCCGGTGCTGAGCGCCGTCAGCACGCGCGAGGCCGACGGCTTGCGCGTAAAGCTGAAGAACACGGGCTCGGCGCACATCCGCATCAATGATGTGCAGCTGTACCCGGCTTCGGTGAACGAGAAAAATCCCGACCAGGCCGTCGTGTCGCACGCCCCCCAGGGCGCGCACGGCACCAACTACCTGCTGCCCGGCAGCGAAGACGAGTGGGTGCTGCCGCTGGCCGCGGGCGCAAGCCCCGAAGGGCTCAAGTTGCTGGTGCGAACGGACGATTATTCAGGCCATGCAGCGCCGGGGATCACGCCGCAAGGCTTCTGGTGGGTGCCTGGCGGCGGCGGGACGACGCCGGCCAAGAAGCCCTGAGCCGCGGCTGCGAGTGCGCAGCGCCCAGCTTGCGGCAGTGGTCCTGGCCAGCCTGATTGCGATGACCTGCATCGGCGCCAACGCGAAACAATTGCCCCAGCGCAGCGAGCTGGACGACGCCGCCTGCGATCCGAAGCTCGGGCCGCGGCTCGCGCCGCGCCTGTTCAGCGTGGTCGTCAACGACACCGACGTGCAGCTCGAGACGATCTTCCTGCAGCGGCCTTGCGGCGCAGTGCTGGTGCGGCAGAAGGACCTGGAGGCCGTGCGCATCAAGACCGCCGGCAAGCCACGGGTCGAGATCAACGGCGAGAAATACCTCGACCTCAACGCCTACGAGGGGCTCACGTTCAAGCTCGACGCCGAGCAGCAGCGCATCGTCATCGAAGGCGAATCGCGGATCTTCCACCCGACGGTGCTCAATTTCGAGAACGACCGGAACCAGCGCGCGCAGGCGCCGCCGCCGGGCGGCTTCATCAACTACGGCCTGTTCTCTTCCGGCCCCACTCGGGGTGGCAACCCGACCTACTCGGGCTCGGCCACGCTGGGCCTGTTCGGCGATCCGGGCGTGCTGACCTCCGACTGGCTCTACACCCACACCGTCCTGTTCCAGAGCACCTACCGCCTCGCGACAACGTTCACGCACGACGACGAAGCGCGCGTCGCCACGCTGCGCATCGGCGACGTGTTCGGCCGGGCAGGGGCCTTCGGCGGCGGCGCCTCGATGGCCGGCGTGCAGTACGGCACCAACTTCGCGCTGCGGCCCGGCATGATCACCTCGCCGGTGCAGATGATGGAGGCCGCCACCACGCGCAACGCCAACGTGGACCTGCAGGCCTACGACCCGAACGACCCGGACCGCACGGCGCGCGCGGCGTTCTTCAACGCGCTGACCACCGCGCCCTACGGCCCGGTCGAGATGATCAACATCCCGACCTACGACAACGGTGAGTACCACATGATCCTGCGCGACCGCCTGGGCCGCGAGGTCAGCGTGTCGCAGGAGTTCTACTTCAACCAGGGCCTGCTGCGAAAGGACCTGACCGACTACAGCGTCGAGGCCGGGGTCCGGCGCATGGGTGCGGTCGGCGACCACTACCACGGCGGCTTTGTCTCGGGCACGCGCCGCCACGGCGAGACGCAGGCCTTCACCGACGAATTCCACGCCGAGGCCACCGGCTCCGGCTATGCCGCCGGCGCCACCGGGCTCCTGTCGGTACCTCACTGGGGCGTGGTCAACCTGACGGCAGCCGGATCGCACACCGACCTCGCCGGTGGCACGGGCCTGTTCCTCGCGGGTGGGCTCGAGAACCGCTATCGCAACTATGCCTATGCGACGCGCGTGGAATGCCGCGATGCTCGCTTCCACCTGCCCACCGAGGTGGCGCCGGTGAACCCCAATGTGTGCCGCGAATTTGCGTCGCTCTCGGGCAAGCTGCCCTGGCAGGATACGGCTTCGGTGTCGGTGTCCAACGCCGACCTGCGCACCGGCCCGGATGTGCAATCGGTGCTGCTGTCGTACTCCAGGCAGGTGCTGCCGGGCTCGCAGCTGCAGCTGTTCGCCGGCTGGACCGACAGCGGCGCCGTGACCTACAGCGGCGGGCTGACGTTCACGCTCGCCTTCGGCGCCGCGCACGTGCCGATGCCATTCTTCGAACCCGCCCGCACCAATTTCACCATGACCGCGAACACCGATTCGCAGTCGAAGAAGGCGACCGCCTTTGGCCGCATCTCCACCGGCACCGGCAACAGCGACAACGCCTATGGCTTCCAGGCCGGCGCCGCGCTCGACGGCCGCGACCAGCAATCCGTCTCGGGCAGCTGGAGCGGCAGCCGCGCGGTGGCGGTGGCGAGCCTGTTCCAGAACGACAACGACACCACCTACTCGGCCGGCGGCTCGAGCGCACTGGCGTTCATGGACGGCGGCGTGTTCGCGAGCCGGCCCCTCTACAGCAGCTTCGCGCTGGTGCGCCTGGGCGAGGATTACGGCGGCGTCCGGGTCAACGACTTCCACACCAACGGTGATGGCGACCTGCTGGTCTCGCCGCTGCAGCCGTACTACGAAAACCAGATCAACCTGAATGCCGCCGACCTGCCGGTGAATGCCCGCGTCGAGGAGCTGCAGTACCAGGTGCGCCCGCGCTTCCGCAGCGGCGTCGTGCTCAAGCCGAGCATCCGGCCGGCGCGCGATGCGCTGCTGACGGTGGAGGTGGCTGACACCGACGGCAAGCGCGTGCCGCTGCCGCTGGGCGCCTATGCTGTCGTCCCGGGTACGGCCGACCCGTTCCCGGTCGGCGAAGACGGCCTGATCTATGTCTCGGGTCTCGAGAAGGGCGGGACGGTCACCATTCATTACCGCGATCAGGAATGCCAGCTGCAGCTCGAGCTGCCGGCCAAGATCGCCGCCAACAGCACGCCGGAACTCGGCACGTTCCTTTGTGAAGGAGTCAGGCCATGAAACAAGTCCTTGTCGCGTTGATCTTGCTCGCCGGCCTTGCCTTTGCGCCGCGGTCACGCGCGGCAGCCAGCTGCAGCCTGACCAGCGGCACCGGAACCCTGGTGGATTTTTCCGCCTACACCGCGATGAGCGGCAACGTGGACGCCAACGGGACCCTGACCCTGAACTGCAGCTCGCCGCCGCTGAACCTGCCGGTGTCGTACTCGATCAAGATCGGCCAGGGCGGCTCCGGCAGCTTCAACCCGCGCCACCTGTCATTCGCCGGCTACAACCTCAACTACAACCTCTACACCGACCTCACGCGCCTGCTGATCTGGGGAGACGGCGTGGCACCGGGCACCAACAAGGTCAGCGGCCTGTGCACCGGCGCCTGCTCGGTGCTGGTGTATGGCCGCCTGTTCAGCGCTCAGTCGGTGGTCGCAGGGGCCTACAGCGACCAGGTCGCGATCACGCTCGATTTCTAGCGAAGCCTATCCGGCGGTTGCTTGCGGCCGTAGGCTGGGCTGAGCGCGTAGCGGGCGAAGCCCAGCATTCTCAGCACCAGCGCAAGCAGAATCCCCGGCAGAAACGTCACCGCGCCGCCGCCGGTGATGCCGTTGGTGCCGCAACTGCTCGCGGCGCCTTCGCAGCGTGTCGGGCCGCTGGTGATCGGCGAGGGATTCGGGTTGCTCTGCGGATCGAGGCCCGCGATCTCCGCGATGCAGGTGCCGTCCGGATCCAGGTGCGCCTTGAGCTGGTGCGTGGGACTCGCGTTGGCCGTCCAGCCGCGGTCCAGGCGCGCGAAATAATCCGCGCCGTCCGGGCTGTCGCAGGAGGCGTTGCCGCCCGACAGCGTGCCAATCAGGTGGTGGCTGGCATTCCACAGGCCGCCGCCCGAGGAGCCGGGTTCCGTGGTGCCGGCGCTCCACTGCACCTGCCAGGCGTCGATCGGGCAGGCCTGGCCGATGTCCGCGGCGGATTCGGACAGCGCCGTGCCGTAGACGCTGATCTTCTTCTCGTCGCCGGAAGGATGGTGGATCGCCACGCCGCTGTCGGAGCCCTGGCCCAGCGCGCTCCAGCCGGCGTAGTACGCATTCGCCGGCAGCCGGTTGGTGCCGGTGGTGGACAGGCGCAGCAGCGTGAAGTCCGACTGCACGTCGTCGGCCAGCAGCGTGGCGCCCTGGGTGTCCGCGAGCGCGGGCTGGGGCCGCGGCGTGGCGTTGCAGGTTGCGGCCTGGTAGTTGAAGTAGGCGTTGACCGAGCTGGCCGGCCCCGAGTCGTTCTCGTCGGTGCCGATGCCGCAATGGTTGGCGGTGACGAACAGCGCGCTGCGATCCTGCCGCACGTTGTTCAGCAGTTCGCCGCTGCACAGGAACTGGTTGGCGATCGTGATCAGCGCGACCGAGCGCGCCTCGCGCTGCCAGTCGTCGCCCTCGGTGCAGGCGACGTTGATGTTGCAGGTGCCGGAGGACTTCGGCGCCACGCTGGCGGCCTTCCAGTCGCGGTAACCGTGGTAGACCGTCGGCACGCCCAGCGAGAACTGGTCCTTCAGCGCCGCGGGCATGCGTGCCTCGAGCAGCAGCTCATCGCCCAGGATCACCGGCGTCCATTCGCCGCCGCGGCGCAGGCCGCTGCCGGTATACGGCGCCTGGGAAAAACCGCTCACCGGATCCGTGATGCGCAGCGTTGCGCCCGGCGGCAGCGCGAGCGGCGAGAGCTTCACGGAGAGCGACAGCGCCCCGGGCGAGCGTATGCGCAGGCGCCAGACGGCGGTCGCGCCGTTGACGATTTCCCACTGGCCGGCAGCGGGCGAGAGGCCCGCGGCCACCGGCACGGCGTAGCGGTAGGGGTGCTGCTTGTCGGGATGCGCCTGCCGCGAATCGGCGACGGCGGCCGGCGCGAGCGTGTAGCGCGGCACCGCGGCCAGGGGCGCGAGACCCTCGGCGGAGGGCGCGGCGGCTGCGTTGGCGCGCAGCACGGCGAAGGCGAGCAGGGCGCCGAGCGCCAGCGAGGTGCGGATCACCCCGGCAGTCTACTTCGTCGGCGGCGCAGCCCCGTAGCCGAGCAGGGCGTCGATCTCGGTCAGGTCTTTCTGCATCAGCGAGCCGGTGAGGGCCTTGAGCCGCAGGTGGTTCAGCAGGTAGTCGTAGCGCGAGCGCGCGTAGGTCTGCTGCGCGGCGAACAGGAGGCCCTGCGCATTCAGCACGTCCACGGTCGTGCGCGAGCCGACTTCCAGCCCCACCGAGCTGGCTTCCAGCGCGGTGGTGTTGGACAGCACGGCCTGCTTCTGCGCCTTCACGATGGCAATCGAGGCCAGCACGTTCTGGTAGGCGATCAGCGTGTTGCTGTCGGTCAGGCGGCGCGTGCCCTCGAGCTCGGCGAGGCGCTGCTCGTGTGTGGACTTGGCTGAGTTCACGCGGGCCTGCGTCGCGCCGCCCGCAAAGAGCGGAACGTTGACCTGCACGCCGTACTGCGTGACTTCGGATTCCTGCACGCTGCCAGTGCTCTTGCTGTAGCCGCCGACGGCCGCAATCGTCGGCCAATGGCTGGAAGTCGCGATGCCGATGTCCTTGTCGGAACTCTCGGCGATGATCTCCGAAGCTTTCAGGTCGAGGTTGCCCTCAGCCGCGGCCTTCTGCCATTCCGGCGCCTTGGCCGGCGAGGGCTGGAGCAGCGGGATCTCGTCCTTCAGCGGCACCACCCGCACGTCGGGGCTGCCGGTCACGTAGGACATGGCGACGCGGGCGCTGGACAGGAACTGATCCGCGGAAATCTTGGTGGCGGTGGCGAGGTCGTAGCGCGCCTGGGTTTCCTGCACGTCGGTGATGGCCGACAAGCCGACTTCGAAGCGCTTTCTGGCCAGCTCGAGCTGGCGCTCGAGCGCCTGCAACTGTGCGTCGGCCAGACGCACGCTGTCATCGGCGGCCAGCAGGTTGAAGTAGGCCACGGCGGTGCGGAGCACCAGGTCCTGCTCGGCGCCGCGATAGCGCACGTGGGCGAGCGAGGCGGTGTTGCCAGCCTGGCGCCAGCGGTACCAGGCCGCGCGATCGAACAGCGCTTGCGACAAGTTCGCGCCGTAGTTGGTGGCCGCGCCGCTGGTCTTGGTGGTCGGGAAGCCCTTTTGCGTGAAGGTCTGGTCCTGCTGGACGTAGCTGCCGCTGGCGCCGATCTGCGGCAGCAGCGCCCCGCGCGTGATCGGCTGCGCCTCGAGCGCCGCGTCGCGGGCGCTGGCCGCGGCGCGGATCACTTGGTCGTTCTCCAGCGCCAGCCCGTACAGGCGGTCGAGTTCGTTGGCCGAGGCCAGGGTCGGCGCGAGCAGGGCGGCAGCACACACAGTGGTCAGGAAGCGCATCGGGTTCCCAAGGTTAATCAATTGATTTCGCGCGCAAGTTTAGCGCAGGTCCCTGGTATGGATGCTGCAGACGCGCGAAAGGTTGCAGCGATTTTCAGGTCGCGTCGGAGTGCGGATAGACCAGCCCGGCCAGCTCGCTGCGGCTGTTGACGCCGAGCTTGCGGTAGATGCGATAGAGGTGGTTGGCGACCGTCGAGGGCGCCACACCGATCTTGCGCGCGGCCTGCTTGAACGACAGGCCCTGGGTCACGGCGAACACCGTCTCGCGCTCGCGCGCGGTCAGGCGGTCGAGCGGGCCGGCTTCCCAGATCAGGATGCAGCTCATATCGCCGACCGGCTCGTTCCGGATACACAGCCGGTTGACCGTGCGAGTCTCGCCCGGCGGCGGCGCCACGAACGGCAGCGCGTAGAGCTTCTGGCCGGGGAAGTGCTTTTCCAGCAGGTCGAGGAACTGCGGCTGCACTTCGTGGAAGGCGCCGTGCGCATCCACCACCGCGGCCGCGCCGCCGGCTTCGCGCTCTTCGATGAAGGTGCGCAGCAGGTGCAGGAAGTAGGCGTGCGAGGCGGCCTGGAACAGGTGGAAGGTCGCGCGCCTGTGCAGCGCGCGCTCGGTTTCGGTGAAGCGCTGGCGGCGGTTGCGCCGGTACAGGCTCAGCAGCGAGATGAGCCCCGAACGCGGCTCGACGTGCGCGGTGGCGAGGAGGCGCTCGATGCCGAAGCGGCCGAAGCTGCGCTTGTAGAGCTCGGAGCGGTAGAACGTGCGGTCGGGGAAGACCTCTTCCATCCCGACCGGCGTATCGAGGTTCTTGCCCATGTGCGCGACCAGCGGGTTGATGTCGCGGGTTTCCTCGAGCGTCTTGGGGAAGGCGTCCGGCACGCCGACCAGCGTCACGGTGTGGAAGCGGCCGTTGCGCATGACGCCGCTGCCCCAGAGCGCACCGTCGAACGGAATCAACGGCTTCAGGCAATGCAGCGCCCACGCGCGGAAACCCTCGGGCGGCACGGACAGCCCCGAGCGGTAGAGTTCCGCGACAAAGCGGTCGAAAGCAGGATCAGACGTTTTCATGCACCCCAGAACCAGCACCCCGGTGAGTCAATATTACTATCGTCCGGCCACAATAGATGCAACGGCCTGCCGTGGCGCTAACGCTTTCGTACTAGCCCGGTGCGCTCGCACAGTGCATCGAGGTCCGAATCCTCGTGGTAAAGGCCGAAGCCGATGCGCAGGCGGTCGTCGCGCAGGTCGGTGAGCACGTCCAGGGCGGCCAGCTGCGCGTACCAGTCCGGCGCCTGCGGGCTGCAAAAAATCAGGAAATTGCCGCGGTCCGTGCCGGCCGGCGGCAGCAGCTCGGCGCCGGGAAATGCGCCGCTCTTCTCGCGCCAGTCCAGGAAGCGGCGCTGCAGGTTCTCGACGTGCGCGCGAATCATGGCCACCGTGATGCCCTCGCGCGCAAGCCAGTCCTGAACCGCGTTGAAACGGTACAGCGGCGCCGGGTCGAAGGTCGCGCCCATGAAGCGCTGGCCGCCGACGGCGTAGGGCACTTCGTCGTGCGCCTGCGCCTGGGTCAGTGTGCCGAACGAGGCGAACCAGCCGGTGTTGACCGGCCGCAGCGCGTAGCCCGGCGGGCAGTGCAGGAAGCAGGCGCCTTCGCCGGCCATCGCGTACTTGTAGCCACCGGCCGTGTAGAACACGCGGTGGGCGATGCGCGAGAGATCCGTCGGCATCGCCATGAAGGAGTGGTAGCCGTCGATGACGATGCAGGTTTCGCGATCCGGCACCGCGTTCACGAGCGCCTCGAAGTCCGCGATGCGAAAGCCGGTGTTGTAGAAGCACTGGCTGAAATAGACCAGGTGATGGCCGCCGCGCGCAGCGGCTGCGCAGAAACGCTGCGCGAAGCTCTCGAACGGCGCCACCGGGACCCGCTCGACGACGGCGCGGCGTTCTTCCTCGAGCCGCTTCATCTGCCGCGAGAAACTGTGGAACTCGCTATCGGTGGTCAGCACGCGCACCGGCCCTCCGTTTGAAGAGATGGGCAGCGCGGACAGCAGCCGCACGATGAACTCGTGCGTGCTCGGCGCGAAGCAAACCGTGGCGGGATCGGGCAGCGATAGCTGGCGCGCCACGTGCGCCTGCGCGCGCGGGATCAGCTCGCTGAACACGCGATCCCACTTGTGGTCGGCCTCGCGCGCGGCGTCCAGCCAGGCCTGCTGGTGCGCATCGAAGCTCACGTCCGGCCACGGATGGTGGCTGTGCGCGGCAAAGTGCAGGCGCTTGGGCGCCGCGCCGAGGAAGCGCGCGAAGTTTTTCTTCCAGGACATGGACTAAAGTGTATCGCCATGCCGTTCTCGAAGATCCAGCGAGCGTTTCCGCCGATGGCCTCGGCGCTGCGCGAGACGCTGCGGGGAGGCTATGGGGCGCGCGACTTCGGGCGCGACGTGCTGGCGGGCCTCGCGGTCGGGGTGGTCGCGGTGCCGTTGTCGCTGGCGTTGGCGATCGCCTCGGGTGTCGCGCCCCAGCACGGCATGTACACCGCCTGCATCGGCGGCGCCCTGATCGCGCTGCTCGGCGGCTCGCGCTTCAACGTGTCCGGGCCTACGGCCGCGTTCGTGGTGATCCTGTTCCCGATTGCCCAGCACTACGGCCTTGGTGGCCTGCTGCTGGCGGGGATGATGGCGGGATTCATGCAGATCGCGCTCGGCTGGGGCCGGATGGGCCAGCTGATCCAGTACATCCCGTATCCGGTCACCACCGGCTTTACCGCGGGCATCGCCGTGGTGATCGCCAGCCTGCAGCTCAACGACCTGCTTGGCCTGAACCTGGCGCATGCCTCTTCCGATTTCATCGTGCGCCTGCGCGAAGTCGCTGCCGCACTGCCGTCGCTGCGGCTGCAGGAACTGGCGCTCGGCAGCGCCACCTTTGGCGTGATGGTGGCCTGGCGGGGCCTGCGGCTGCCGCTGCCGCCCTACCTGGCCGGTGCGGTGTTCGCGGGTGTCGCGGCCTGGATACTCGGTGCGTACTGGCCTGCGTACAGCGTCGCGACCATCGCCGACCGGTTTCAATACGTGCACGACGGCGTCACCTCGAGCGGCGTGCCCTCGATGCTGCCGGGGTTCGCCTGGCCGTGGCTCCTGCCGGGGCCGAATGGCGAGCCGCTGAGCCTGTCGCTGGACCTGTTGCGCCAGCTGATGGGGCCGGCGTTCGCGATCGCGATGCTGGGCTCGATCGAGTCGCTGCTCTGTGCCGTGATCGCCGACGGCATGACCGGGCGCAAGCATGACCCGGGCGCGGAACTGGTGGCGCAGGGCCTCGGCAATGTGCTGGTGCCGCTGTTCGGCGGCATCCCGGCCACGGGCGCGCTGGCACGTACCGCGGTCAGCGTCCGCGCTGGCGCACGCGGTCCGCTCGCCAGCGTGGCGCACAGCGCTTTCGTGCTCGCCGTCATGCTGACGCTCGCGCCGCTGTTGTCGCGCCTGCCGATGTGCGGGCTGGCGGCGCTGCTGCTGAAAGTCGCCTGGAACATGAGCGAGCGGCACAACTTCCTGCGCATCGTGCGGGTGGCGCCGCGCGGCGACGTGCTGCTGCTGCTGGTGTGCTTCGGGCTGACCGTGTTGTTCGACATGGTCATCGCGATCTCGACCGGCGTGGTGCTCGGGTCGCTGCTGTTCATGCACCGCATGTCGAAGGTGTCGATGGTGAACCTGATCGGCGAGGGCCATCCGCAGGCGCCCGAAGGGCTGCCGAAGGACGTACGCTTCTACGAGATCGCCGGGCCGCTGTTCTTCGGCGCGGCCGAGCGCGCCATGAGCTCGCTGCGCCAGCATGATCGCGGCGTGCGCGCCGTGATCCTCGAGCTCTCGGCCGTGCCGACAATCGACGCCTCCGGCCTGGTGGCGCTGGAAGAACTGCTCGACGACCTCACCGAGGACGGGATCTTCGTCGCGCTGTGCGGCGCGCAACGCAACGTGCTCGGCGTGCTGCGCGATGCAGGCTACCTGAAGGAGCACGGCAAGCGCTGGTACTACGCCTCGAGCGAGGCGGCGCTCAAGCGCCTGGCCGAAATGACCGCCACGGGTAAATAGGGAAAGAAAAGGGGTCGCAGTCCTTTTCGATTGTCACATTTGAAAGGAAAAGGACTGCGACCCCTTTTCTTTCTAGAAGACGTACGGCACCAGCCACCAGGAGCGCTTGCGGTACGCGGCCCACTCCGGGTAGCGCGACATGCTGGCTTCCTTCATCGCCATGTTGGTCGCGAACAGCCCGCCCCAGATGTACGCCAGCCACAGCACCGGCAGCCAGTGCCACACCATCAGCGCGAAGCTGCCATAGACCATCATCTCGCCGAGGTAATTCGGGTGGCGCACGTAGCGGTGCATGCCGTCGGTGATGAGTCCGCGCTTCACGCGCAGCGTGAAGAATTTCTGCGCATCGGCGGCGATCATGATCACGCTGCCGAGCATGCACAGCGAGATGCACAGGCAGAACCAAGCGGCGTCCGGCAGCGGGTAGTGCGGCTGCGAGGTGCCCGAAATCAGCAGCCAGCCGAAGGTCCAGTACATGCCGAGCCCGAACAGCGCGAACAATCCGCCGCCGATCGTGATGCGCTGCTGCCAGCCCGGGTCGGGGAAGGCGAAGTCCTTGGCCAGCCAGGTCAGGCCGTAGGTGCCGTGCATCGCGAGGTAGATCCACGCCGCGGTCGAAGTGGCCGCCGGCGTGCGCGCGGAATACAGCCACATCAGCGCGCCGAGGAACAGAAAGGTGCCGCCCTTCTGGAAATTGATGATCCAGGAAAACTTCCACGGGCGCGGCCCGCCGCCGAGGTCGTACATCAGGTGGTTGTTGAAGCGGCGCATCGCCACCGCCCAGGCGGGTGGCGCGCTGGCGGTTGGAGCGGCTTCTGGAAAAACGGGGTCAGGCTGCATTTTCAAGACCAGTGTCGGAGCGTAGGCCTTATCCTACGGAAATGGAGTCTGACCCCATTTTCTGAGGCGACCATGTTCAAGGAATACGGCGAGTACGACGCAACCGGGCTCGCGGCGCTGGTGCGCGAGAAGAAAGTCAGCGCGCCCGAACTGCTCGAGGCCGCGATGGCGCGAGCCGAGGTGGTCAACCCGAAGCTCAACGCGATCATCATCCCGCTGCACGATCTCGCGCGTAAGCGCGCGGCCGGCGCGCTCGAGGGCCCGTTCGCGGGCGTGCCGTTCCTGGTGAAGGACCTGTCCCAGGATGTCGCGGGCGAGCGCGCCGCCTACGGCTGCAAGGGCCTGAAGAACGCGAACTACGTCGCGCCGGTGAATTCCGAGATCGTGAACCGCTGGCTGAAAGCGGGCGTGGTGATTTTCGGCAAGACCAACACACCGGAGTTCGGCGCCAAGGGCATTACCGAGCCGGATGCGTGGGGACCGACGCGCAATCCCTGGAATCTCGCGCACGTGCCCGGCGGCAGCAGCGGCGGCACCGCCGCGGCGGTGGCCGCCGGCATCGTGCCGATGGGCGGTGGCAACGACGGCGGCGGCTCCATCCGCTTGCCGGCCGGCCACTGCGGCCTGTTCGGCTTCAAACCCGGTCGCGGCCGCAATCCCTGGGGCCCGCCGTATTACGAGGCGATGCACGGGGCCGCCGTGAATCACGTGCTCACGCGCAGCGTGCGCGACAGCGCTGCGATGCTCGATGCGACCCACGGCCCCGAGCCCGGTGCCGGCTTCCACATCGCGCCGCCCGAGCGGCCCTACCTTTCTGAAGTCGCGCGCGAGCTCGGCCGGCTGCGCATCGGCTTCACCACGACTTCGCCGATCGGCACCGAGGTGCATCCCGAGGCGATCGCGGCGGTGACGAATGCCGCGAAGCTGCTGCAGTCGCTCGGGCACACGGTTGAAGAAGCCTCTCCGGCGATCAACGGCCTGCAGCTCGCGACCGACTTCATCACGATGTGGTTCGCGGGTTGTGCGGCCACGGTGGACCAGGTCAAGGCGCAAACCGGTTGCGGCGACGAAGGCTTCGAGCTCGACACGCTGGCGATGTCCGCGTTCGGCCACGCCAGCCGCGCGAGCGATTACGTCGCCGGTTACATGCGCTGGGCCGAGTACGCGCGAGCGCTCCACGACTTCCACCAGCAATACGATTTCTGGCTGACCCCGACGATGGCCATGCCGCCGGCGCGCGTCGGCCAGATCGTGACGCCGCACTGGCAGCAGGTGGCGATGAAGATCCTGATGGCGCTGGGCCTCACGCGCGTGGTGCTGAAGTCCGGGATGATCGAGCAGATGGTGCGCGAGAACCTGAAGTGGGTGCCGTTCACGCAACTCGGCAACCTGACCGGCGTGCCGGGCATGTCGGTGCCGCTGCACTGGACCGCAGACGGCCTGCCGCTGGGCGTGCAGTTTGTGGCGCCCGTGGGCGGCGAGGGCAAATTGTTCCAGCTCGCCGGAGCGCTCGAGCGCGCCCAGCCCTGGGCGCAGCGCCGGCCGCCGCTATAAAGGGGACGCACACCTTTAGCTAAAGGTGTGCGTCCCCTTTAGTTAGCCGCGCGGCTTGAACGCGGCGAAGTGCCGCTGCATCTCGCCATAGAAGCTGCGGTCGGCCGCATCGGCTGCCGCCGGCGTTGCGATTTCCAGCGTGACCGTGTGATCGCCGGCCGGTGAACCGGGCAGGCCGCGGCCCTTGAGGCGCAGGCGCTTGCCGCCCTGCGAGCCTTCCGGAACCGTGAGCTCCACCGTGCCGCCGAGCGTGCGCGCGGGCACGCGCGCGCCGAGCGCCGCTTCCCAGGGCGCGATCGCCAGCGTACTGCGCACCTCGCGGCCTTCCACCTTGAAGTCGGGATGCGCAGCGAGCTTCACCTCGAGAATGAGGTCGCCGCCGTGCAGACCCTGGCCGGACAGCCGGATGCTCTGGCCGTCGGTGATGCCCTTGGGGATCTTCACCGACAGCGAGCGGCCCGTGGAAAGCGTGATCGTGCGCGTCGCGCCGTTGAAGGAATCCTCGAGCGCGATCTCGATCGACGCGCGCTGGTCCTGGCGCGGGTTGCCGCCCATGTCGCCCATGTCGAAGCCGCCGCGGCCACCGCCGCCACCGCCACCACCGCCACCAAAGGGCCCGCCGCCACCGAACAGCGTCGAGAAGAAATCGGAAAAATCAGGCCCGCCGCCAGCGCCACCACCACCACCGCCACCGAAGCCGCGCGGGCCAGCGCGGCCGCCGCGCGCAAAGTGCTGTTCCCATCCCGGCGGCGGCTGGAAATTCTGCCCGGCCTTCCAGTTGGGGCCGAGCTGGTCGTAGGCCTTGCGCTTCTTCGAATCCGACAAGACCTCGTTGGCCTCGTTGGCTTCCTTGAACCGGTCTTCCGCGCCCTTCGCCTTGTTCTTGTCCGGGTGGAACTGCTTCGCGAGTTTTCGGTACGCGCGCTTGATGTCCTCCGCAGAAGCATCGCGGCCAACACCGAGAACCTTGTAGTAGTCCTTGAATTCCACGAAAGATGTCAGCCCGAGAGAGCGAGGATCCCGGGAGTTGCCCGGAAGGGGAGCCGGGCGGGGAGGGATCCAGCGCTACGCTCAGGATGACATTTTTTGCCTTACGCGTTGACCGCGATCTTGCGGGGCCAGGTGCGTGGCGCGCCACGGCGTGGGCCTTATACTTTTGGCAATGAACTCCACCCCGCCCCCGCACTGGAAGCCCGACTCCTGGCGCTCGCGCCCCGCGACGCAGCAGCCGGCGTATCCCGATGCCGCCGCGCTCGAGCGGGCGCTGGACGAACTGCGCCGTCTGCCGCCGCTGGTGACTTCGTGGGAGGTCAACGCGCTGACGGCGCAGCTGGCCGAGGCCCAGGAAGGCAAGCGCTTCGTGCTGCAGGGCGGTGATTGCGCCGAGAGCTTCGACGACTGCCGCGCCGAGCTGATCACCAACCGCCTGAAGGTGCTGCTGCAGATGAGCCTCGTGCTCGTGCACGGCATGAAAAAACCCGTGCTGCGCATTGGCCGTTTCGCCGGCCAGTACGCCAAGCCGCGCTCCACCGACACGGAAGTGCGCGAGGGCGTGACGCTGCCGGCCTACCGCGGCGATCTCGTCAACGGCCCGGAATTCGCGGCCGCCGTGCGCACGCCCGATCCCGCGCGCCTGCTCGAGGGCCACGCCAAGTCCGCGATGACGGTGAACTTCGTGCGCGGCCTGATTGATGGCGGCTTCGCCGACCTGCATCACCCGGAATACTGGGACCTCGCCTGGGTGCACCACTCGCCGCTGGCCGAGCAGTACCAGCACATCGTGGATTCGATCGGCCACTCGGTGCGCTTCATGGAAACGCTGGCCGGCAAGCCGGTCGGCGATTTCTCGCGCGTGGATTTCTACACGTCGCACGAGGCGCTGCTGCTGTACTACGAGCAGGCGCAGACGCGGCAGGTGCCGCGCAGCGAGGGCTGGTACAACCTGTCCACGCATTTCCCGTGGATCGGGATGCGCACCAGCGCGCTCGACGGCGCGCACATCGAGTATTGCCGCGGCATTCGCAACCCGGTCGGCGTGAAGATCGGCCCGGCCGCCACCGCCGCGCAGCTCCGTGGCCTGTGCGAAGTGTTGAACCCGGCCAACGAGCCCGGCAAGCTCACGCTGATCCACCGCATGGGCGCGGCGAAAATCGCGCAGTTGCCGCCGATGATCGAGGCCGTCCGTGGCGCCGGCCACAAAGTGCTGTGGATGTGCGACCCGATGCATGGCAACACGCAGACCACGAAGTCGGGCGTGAAGACGCGCCGCTTCGAGGACATCCAGTCCGAGCTCGACCAGGCCTTCCGCATCCACGCGCAGTGCGGATCCATGCTGGGCGGCGTGCACCTGGAGCTGACGGGCGAGGACGTGACCGAGTGCACCGGCGGTGCGCGCGGCTTGGCCGAGGAGGGCCTCGCGCGGGCCTACAAGAGTTCAGTGGATCCGCGGCTCAACTACGAGCAGGCGCTGGAGCTGGCGATGCAGATCGCCAGCCGAAAATAAAGGGGACGCACACCTTTAGCCGCGCGCAACAAAAAGGCCGGCAGTGCCGGCCTTCGATAAAGGTGTGCGTCCCCTTTATTTTCGAACTGGTGGACGGTGAGGGTTTCGAACCCCCGACCCCCGCCGTGTGAAAGCGATGCTCTACCGCTGAGCTAACCGTCCAATTCGAGGGACGCGCATCCTATGCGCTGCTCCCCGGGGCGTCAATTTGCCCGGGACGCGGCCCTGCTCATTGCAGGACTTTGAGGGTCGGCTGCTCGCAATAAAGGTTGTAAGTGGACGCGAGCCCCTGCTCCAACGGGATCCGCGGCGACCAGCCGAGTGAGCGCATCAGAGTCTCATCCATCAGCTTGCGCGGCGTGCCATCGGGCTTCGATCGGTCGAACGCGAGCTCACCCTTGAACCCGGTTACCCGGCCGATCATCTCGGCCAGTTCGCGGATCGTCACGTCGGTGCCTGTGCCGACGTTTACGAAGGGATGCCGGATTTTCTCGTCCCAGGTCGCGCGCGGCGTGCCCATCAACACGAGGCAGGCGGCGGCGAGGTCATCCACATGCAAGAACTCGCGCCGTGGTGTGCCGCTGCCCCAGACCGTGACGGCCGGCTGGTCCATCTCGACGGCTTCGTGGAACTTGCGGATCAGGGCCGGGATCACGTGGCTCTTGGCGAGATCATAGTTGTCGCCCGGGCCGTAGAGGTTGGTCGGCATGGCGGCGCGGTAATCGAGCCCGTATTGCCGGCGGTAGGCGTCGCACATCTCGATGCCGGCGATCTTGGCGATCGCGTAAGGCTGGTTGGTGGGCTCGAGCGCTCCGGTGAGCAGGTATTCCTCCTTCATCGGCTGCGGCGCGAGCTTCGGGTAGATGCAGCTTGAGCCGAGGAACAGCAGCCGCTGCACGCCGGCGCGGCGCGCCTCGTCCAGCACGTTGAGCTGGATGGCGAGGTTGTCGTGGATGAACTCGCCGCGGTAGGTGTTGTTGGCGAGGATGCCGCCGACCTTGGCCGCGGCCATGAACACGTACTGGGGTCGCTCGGCCTCGAAGAAGGCCCGCACCGCGGGCCGGTCCATCAGGTCAAGATCGCTGCGCGTGCGCGTCAGCATCCTGGTGTAGCCCGCCGTGCGCAGCGCGCGCGTGATGGCCGAGCCGACCATGCCGCGATGGCCCGCGATGAAGATCCGTGCGTCGAGGGGCAGCTCGCTCACTCGCCCCTCACCCTAACCCTCTCCCCGTGAGGGAACACTCACGGGGAGAGGGGACATGGGGCTACTCATGCCGGCGCGCGGTGCGGAAGCCGGCGTTTTTCACGGTGAGGTCGCGCTGCGCATCGCGCAGGTCGGACGCCATCATCTCGGTGACCAGTTCATCGAACGTGGTCTTCGGCTTCCAGCCGAGTTTGCGGCGGGCCTTGGAAGCATCACCGAGCAGGGTCTCGACTTCGGCCGGGCGGAAGTAGCGCGGATCGATGCGCACGATGGCCGCGCCCTTTTTGACCTGCGGCTTCAGTGCGCCCGACGCCTTGACGTCAGTGACGACTGCGGATTCCTTCACGCCCTTGCCGCGAAACTCGAGGGTCAGGCCGACTTCCCGGGCCGCAGCCTGCACGAAGTCGCGCACGCTGTACTGCACGCCAGTGGCGATCACGAAGTCCTCGGGGGCCTTCTGCTGCAGCATCAGCCACTGCATCTGCACGTAGTCGCGGGCGTGGCCCCAGTCGCGCTTTGAATTCATGTTGCCGAGGTAGAGGCAGTCCTGCAGCCCCAACGCGATGCGCGCGAGCGCGCGGGTGATCTTGCGGGTCACGAAGGTCTCGCCGCGGGTGGGACTTTCGTGGTTGTACAGGATCCCGTTGCAGGCATAGAAGCCGTAGGACTCCCGGTAGTTCACCGTGATCCAGTGGGCGTAGAGCTTGGCAACCCCGTAGGGCGAGCGCGGGTAGAAGGGGGTGGTTTCCTTCTGCGGGGTTTCCTGCACCAGGCCGAACATCTCGGAGGTTCCGGCCTGGTAGTAGCGGGTCTTGTCCTTGAGCTTGAGGATGCGCATGGCCTCGAGCAGGCGCAGCGCGCCCAGGCCGTCGCTGTCGGCGGTGTACTCCGGCTCCTCGAACGACACCGCCACGTGTGACTGGGCAGCGAGGTTGTAGATCTCCTCGGGCTGGACTTCCTGCACGATGCGGATCAGCGAGGACGAGTCCGTCATGTCGCCGTGGTGCAGGATCAGCTTGCGGACCTTCTCGTGGGGATCCTGGTACAGGTGGTCGATGCGGTCGGTGTTGAACAGGGAGGTGCGGCGCTTGAGGCCGTGGACCTCATACCCCTTGCCGATCAGGAATTCGGCCAGGTAGGCCCCGTCCTGGCCGGTGATGCCGGTAATCAGCGCGCGCTTGCGGGTGGCCAAATAGTCCCCCGAATCAATTGAGTGGGAATTCGAACGCAAGTATACTTCGCGCCCCGAAAATTCTGACGGGGCTATAGCTCAGCTGGGAGAGCGCTTGCATGGCATGCAAGAGGTCGTCGGTTCGATCCCGACTAGCTCCACCATCTTTCTGCGGTCACGCCGTTCCCATCGTCTAGCCCGGCCTAGGACACGTCCCTTTCACGGATGTAACAGGGGTTCGAATCCCCTTGGGAACGCCAATTCAAAGAAAAACGCCTGCGCCCCTCACGAAACGGGGGCGTGGGCGTTTTTGTTGGCGTGCCCCAGCGGATGGAACCTCTTTAGGGGTTCGGGCGATTTGCAGGGCAAATCGCCGCGTCGGCGCGAAAGCGCCGACGTCCCGAGCGCGGTTCGCGCGAGGGATCGGGCGCGGCATCCCGCGCCCGACCATCCCCTTGGGAACGGTCATACTTTTGGCATGAAGACGGCCATTTCAATCCCCGACGAGGTTTTTCACGCCGCTGAGCGCATGGCAAAAAAGGCCAAGCGCAGCCGCAGTGAGCTCTACAGCCAAGCGTTGCGCGAATACGTCGCGCGGCACGCTCCCGAGCGGGTGACGGAAGCCATGAATCAGGCGCTGGAGCACCTTGGTGAGCAGACGGATCGGTTTTGTTCGGTTGCCGCCGCCTGCGCGCTGCGCCGAACCGAATGGTGATCTCGCAGGGCGGGCGGGAAAGCTGAGCAAGCCAAGCTCGACTTGATCCTGTCCGGAATCCTTGGTTACGTTCCCTGAGGGATGTTCTGGATGGCCAGGAAGAGGCTCACTGGGGCATCCCGCAACCCGCCGTCCACGACAGTGAGCCGGCGAAAACCGAAACGTTCGTAGAACGCGACCGCCTTGGGTTTGGCGTCCACCAGGACGCCCGCGCAGCCGAACTCGCGGCTGGCTCGCAGCGCCAGGTTCAGCGCGTAGCGCAGCAGCGCTTCGCCGAGGCCGCGACCCTGGCGGGTCTGGCCAACCGCCATGCGCGCTACGCGCATCACCGGGATCGGGTAGCGGGGCAGGCGGGCCTGGTCCGCGGCCGGAAGTCCCTCGACATGCACTTCCCCCGGTGCCACGGTCACGAATCCACAGATCACCCCGGACTCGACGGCGACGTAGGTGGCGCCGATACGGTGCCGGAACTGGTTCTGGCCCGCGTAGCGGTGGAACCAGGTGTCGAGGAAGCGCTCACCGGAATCGAAACTGGCGCGATCGTCGCCGGCCAGCAGCAACCGGATCTCGATCACTTGCGGCCCATCAGCTCCTGCATTTCGGGCGTGGGCGCCGACGGCTGGTGCAAGGCGTCCAGCAGGGTTTTACCGGATTCAGCGCTGACCCGGACCACCGGCGGGATGAAGTATTCCTCGGGGATTTCATGGACCGCCAGCAGGTGGTGCCGCAGCGCCTGCTCGATGACATAAGACTTCTTGACGCCGCGCTTGCGGACGTAGTTGTCCAGCAATTTCTTGGTTTCGCGGCTGATGCTGGCGGAGATCTGGGTGGTTGTGGCCATGACGAGGGTCCGCGTATGAATATGTAGGTAATCCTACAATAACATGTGTGCTACAGTCCCACCATGCCGATCTACGAATACGTCTGCAAAGCCTGCGGTGAGGAAACCGAGATCCTCCACAAGTTCTCGGACCCCGCGCCGAAGAAATGCCCCAAGTGCGGCAAGTCGAAGCTGGAGAAGATGGTGTCGGCCGCCGGCTTCCGGCTGGCCGGCGGCGGCTGGTACGAGACCGACTTCAAGTCCGGCAACATGCGCAACCTGGTGGGCAAGGACCAAGACGAGCCGGCGGCGGCTGCGCCGGCCAAGGCCGAAGCCAAAACGGACGCCAAGCCCGACGCCAAGGCTGACTCCAGGCCCGACTCCAAGGCGGACTCCAGGCCCGACTCCAAGGCGGACTCCAGGCCGGACGCCAAGGCCGCGGCCAAGCCCGAAGCCAAGGGCGACAAACCCCAAAAGACGAACAAGGACTCGAAGAAGCCCCCGGCCAAGGCCGCCTGAAAGCAAATCCCCTCACCCTGGCCCTCTCCCCGCAAGCGGGGAGAGGGAAGCAAGCGGGGAGAGGGAAACCGCTACAATGCGCGGCCCGTTTTTCCTTCGATAAATCCCAAAGATGCGCTCCCATTATTGCGGCCAGGTTGACGAAACCCTGGTCGGCCAGACCGTCGCCGTTTGTGGCTGGGTCCATCGCCGCCGCGACCACGGCGGCGTGATTTTCATCGACATCCGCGACCGCGAGGGCCTGCTGCAGCTGGTGTTCGACCCTGACGCCGCCGCGATCTTCGCCGGCGCCGAGAAGCTGCGCTCCGAGTTCGTGATCCGCGTGCAGGGCCTGGTGCGGCCACGGCCGGCTGGCACCGAGAACGCCAACCTGCGCACGGGCAAGGTCGAGGTGCTGGCGCGCGAGCTCGAGCTCCTCAACACGGCCCTGACGCCGCCGTTCCAGCTGGACGACGATTCGGTGGGCGAGGACACGCGCCTGAAGTACCGCTACGTGGACCTGCGCCGGCCGAAGATGCAGAAGAACCTGCGGCTGCGCCACGACGTGATCAATTACATCCGGCGCTACATGGACGCCCACGGCTTCATCGATGTCGAGACGCCGATTCTGACCAAGGCCACGCCGGAAGGCGCGCGCGACTACCTGGTGCCCAGCCGCACGCACCCCGGGAAGTTCTTCGCGCTGCCGCAGTCGCCGCAGTTGTTCAAGCAGCTCTTGATGATGGGCGGCCTGGACCGCTACTACCAGATCGCGCGCTGCTTCCGCGACGAAGACCTGCGCGCCGACCGCCAGCCGGAATTCACCCAGCTCGACGTCGAGACCTCGTTCCTTGCGCAGAAGGACATCATGGCGCTGATCGAGTCGCTGCTGCGCGGCCTGTTCCAGGACGTGATGAAGGCGGATCTCGGCGAAAAATTCCCGCAGATCAGCTACGCCGATGCGATGGCGAAATACGGCTCGGACAAACCCGACCTGCGCAATCCGCTGACGCTGGTGGACGTCAAAGACCTGGTTGCCGACGTGGACTTCAAGGTCTTCGCGGGCCCGGCGAAGGACCCGAAGTGCCGCGTGACCGCGCTGCGCATCCCGGGCGGGCGCGAGAAGCTTTCGCGCGGCCAGATCGATGCCGCGACCGAATTCGTCAAGCAGTACGGCGCGCGCGGCCTGGCCTACATCGTGGTCAACGAGAAGGCCAAGGGCCGCGATGGCCTGCAGTCGCCGATCGTGAAGAACATCCACGACCGCGCGCTCACCGGCATCCTCGAGCGCACGGGCGCGCAGGACGGCGACGTGATTTTCTTCGGCGCCGACACGGCCAAGGTCGTCTGCGACGCCCTGGGCGCCTTGCGCATCAAGCTGGGAGCGGACCTCGGCTTCACCAAGGCCGGCTGGGCGGCCCTCTGGGTCGTCGACTGGCCGATGTTTGACTGGGATGACAAAGACAATCGCTGGAACGCGCTGCACCATCCGTTCACCTCGCCGGTGGACCTGGATCCGGCTGCGCTCGAGGCAAACCCGGGCACCGCAATTTCCCAGGGCTATGACATCGTGCTCAACGGTGTCGAGATCGGCGGCGGCTCGGTGCGCATCCACCGCAGCGAACTGCAGAGCACCGTGTTCAAGCTGCTCGGCATCACGCCCGAGGAGCAGCAGCAGAAGTTCGGGTTCCTGCTCGAGGCACTGCGCTTCGGTGCGCCGCCGCACGGCGGCATCGCGCTGGGCCTGGACCGCATGACCATGCTGATGGCCGGCGCCGACTCGATCCGCGAAGTTATCGCCTTCCCCAAGACCCAGACCGCGCACGATCCGCTGACCGATGCGCCGAGCCACGTGAACCCGCTGCAGTTGCGGGAACTTTCAATCAAGACCACGACAACCGCGAAGGCCGAATGAAACCTAACGACGTCATGACCGCGCAGGCGGGCATCCAGAAGCTGGCCGCTCTTCGCTGGATTCCCGCTTTCGCGGGGATGGCCCTGCTGGCGGCCTGCAGCGGCATCGGCAAGGGCAGCACGGTGCAGTCGCTGAAGCTGGTGTTCTCGCCGACCGAGCGCGACCAGGCCGTGGTGGTGGACAAGGACCTGTCGACGCAGACCCTGCGTGTGTTCGACTGCTTCTGCTCGAACCTGATCGCGGTGGGCACCTTCACCGACGGCACGCTGGCCAACTTCAACCTGCGCGCCAAGTGGAGCTCGAACGCCCCGTCCGTCGTCGCGGTCGCCAACTTCAGCGACGCCGGGACTTTCACCCAGTGCCCGCTGGTCCAGCGCACGGCCGGCATGCTGGTCCCG
>JAYUGN010000303.1:0-3278 GCA_043767605.1 Gammaproteobacteria bacterium | reverse complement strand
ACGCCATCCTGGTGCTTGAATAAAGGCCAAAGGGGACGCACACCTTTAATTCGAGTGGGCCCGATGCCAACGCCGGCGGTCGCGAATAAAGGTGTGCGTCCCCTTTTGACGCTCGACTCCTCCGTCCAGTACCTGCGCGGCGCCGGTCCGGCGCTGGCCGCGCGCCTGCGCGGGCTCGGGCTGCATCGCATCGAGCAGTTGCTGGTTCACCTGCCGTACCGCTACGAGGACCGGCGCAAGTTCACGGAGCTGGCGGCGCTGCAGGATGGCGAGAGCGTGCTGATCCGCGCGCGCATCGAGAAGGCCGCGGTGCGCTACCCGGGCCGGCGCATGCTGCAGGTCTCGGTCAGCGACGGCAAGACCTTCGTGGGCCTGCGCTTCTTCCACTTCAACACCGCGCAGGCCGAGGCCTTCGCCAGCGGCCGCTGGATCCGCGCGTACGGCGTCGCGCGCCTCGGCAAGGGGGGCCTGGAGATGGTGCATCCGGAGTACCGGCTCGCCGCGACGGAAAACGAGCTCTCGCCCGAGGCCGAGCTGACACCCTGCTACCCGCTGACCACCGGCGTGACGCAGCCGCGGCTGCGCGACCTGATTCGCCAGGCCCTGGTCATTGCCGCGTCCGACACGACTTTCACCGCGCCGCTGCCGGGCCTTACCGGCATGGACACGCTCACCGCCCTGCGCACGATCCACGCGCCGGGGAGCGACAGCGACGCCGGCCTGCTGCTCGCCGGCATGCACCCGGCGCAACAGCGGCTGATCGAGGAGGAACTGCTGGCGCACCAGCTGTGCATGCGCGTGCTGCGCTCGCGGGTGCGCGGCCGCAATGCGCCAGGCCTTCTGCGCGCCGCGCCCGCCGCGCAGGAGCTCATCCGCGTGCTGCCGTTCGCGCCGACGCGCGCGCAGCAGCGCGTGATGGCCGAGGTCGCCGCCGATCTCGCGCAGGCCACGCCGATGATGCGGCTGGTGCAGGGCGACGTCGGCTCGGGCAAGACCGTGATCGCCGCTGCCGCGATGCTGGCCGCCGCGCGCAGCGGCGCGCAGGCGGTGCTGATGGCGCCGACCGAGCTGCTGGCCGAGCAGCACGCGCGCAATTTCTCAGCCTGGCTCAAGCCGCTGGGCCTGGACCTGGCGCTGCTCAAGAACGGCCTCAAGAAGGCACAGCGCGACGCCGTACTCGGCGCCGTGGCGGAAGGCCGCGCGCAGGTCGTGATCGGCACGCACGCGGTGTTCCAGGAGTCGGTGAAGTTCCAGCGCCTCGCGCTGGTGGTGATCGACGAACAGCACCGCTTCGGCGTGCAGCAGCGCCTGGCGCTGCGCGACAAGGCGCCGGCCGGCCAGACGCCGCACCAGCTGGTCATGACCGCCACGCCGATCCCGCGCACGCTGGCGCAAACGCTGTACGCCGACCTCGACATCTCGGTCATCGACGAACTGCCGCCGGGCCGCCGCCCGGTGACGACCGTGGCGATCTCCAGCCAGCGCCGCGACGAAGTGCTCGCCCGCATCGGCGCCGCCTGCCGCGCCGGTCGGCGCGCCTACTGGGTCTGCACGCTGATCGAGGAATCCGACCTGCTCGAGGCGCAGGCGGCCGAAGCCACGGCGCGCGCGCTGCAGGCCGAGCTGCCCGACCTGCGCGTGGGGCTGGTCCACGGCCGCCTGAAAGCTGCGGAGAAGGACGACCAGATGCAGAAGTTCAAGTCCGGCGAGACGCAGCTGCTGGTGGCGACCACCGTGATCGAGGTCGGCGTGGACGTGCCGGAGGCCACCATCATGGTCATCGACAACGCCGAGCGCCTCGGGCTGGCGCAGCTGCACCAGCTGCGCGGCCGCGTCGGCCGCGGCGGACCGGAGTCGCCCGACAGCCAGTGCGTGCTGCTGTACCAGCTGCCGATCAGCCCGAACGCGCGCGCGCGGCTCGACGTGCTGCGCCAGACGCACGACGGCTTCAAGATCGCCGAACGCGATCTCGAGCTGCGCGGGCCCGGCGAGCTGCTCGGGCGGCGCCAGACCGGCGAGGTCGGGTTCCGCCTGGCAGACCCGGTGCGCGATGCGCCGCGCGTGCCGGCGCTGCAGGCCCTGGCGGACCGCTGGTTGCGCAGCGAGCCGCTCGCAGCCTCACGCGTGGTCCGGCGCTGGGTCGGCGACTGGCAGAGTTACGCTGATGTGTAAGGAAGAGGCTAGGGGCCAGGGGCCAGGGACTCGAGGCTAGTGAAAGAACAATTCATCCAGTACTTGATCTTGATGCGGATAAACCGGCCCATCGGGATCTGGCTGCTGCTGTGGCCGACGCTGTGGGCGTTGTGGTTCGCGGCGGGCGGCGTGCCGCCCGTGAAAATCCTGCTGATCTTCATCCTCGGCACGGTGCTGATGCGCTCGGCGGGTTGTGTGATCAACGACCTTGCAGACCGTGACATCGACCCGAACGTGGCGCGCACGCGCGACCGGCCGATCGCGACCGGCCGCGTCTCCACGGGCGAAGCGGTGCGCCTGTTCACGGTGCTGTGCCTGATCGCCTTCGGGCTCGTCACGCAGCTGAACCTGCACACGGTGCTGCTGTCGCTCGCGGCGCTGGCGCTGGCGGCCACCTATCCGTTCGCCAAGCGCTTCCACTCGCTGCCGCAGGCGCACCTGGGCCTCGCGTTCGCCTGGGGCATCCCGATGGCCTTCACGGCGATGGGCACGCCGGTGCCGTGGGATCTCGTCGGCTGGCTGGTGCTGGCGAACGTGCTGTGGGTCATCGCCTACGACACCTTCTACGCGATGAGCGACCGCGAGGACGACCTGCGGATCGGCGTGCGTTCCAGCGCGATCCTGTTCGGGCGCCATGACCGCTGGATCACTGCCGTGCTGCAGGCCGCCACCCTGGCCTGCCTGGCGATGGCGGGCCGGCAGCGCCACGAGTGGTACTGGATCGGCTTGGCCGTCGCGGCACTGCTCGCCGTTTACCAGCAATGGCGGGTGCGTGGGCGCGATCCGGCGCTATGCCTGCGGGCCTTCCTCAACAATGCGTATTTCGGCGCCGCGGTGTTCGCAGGGCTCGCGCTGGACCTCGCCAGCACCTAAGGGTGCATGCACGCCCTCGCTGGTCGCTCGGGCACGGACTGCTCTGCGGCGTGAAGCGGGTTTGCGCGGGGCTGCCACGGTGGGCTTGCTCCGCAATGGCTCGCCGACCCGCCGCTGATCGCTCGGCACACCTTCGCTAGTCGCTCAGGCGCAAACCGCTGCGCATCGGTGGTCTTGGAGGTGTTGCGCTGTGCGGTGCGCCTTGTTCGAGG
>JAYUGN010000302.1:0-9340 GCA_043767605.1 Gammaproteobacteria bacterium | reverse complement strand
CCGCGCACGAGGTCGTGAATCAGGTGCGCGATCACTTCGGTGTCGGTCTCCGAGGTGAACGCGTAGCCCTTGTCCTTCAGCGTCTCGCGCAGCGACTCGTAGTTCTCGATGATGCCGTTGTGGATCACGGCGATGCGCCCGCCCGAGACATGCGGGTGCGCGTTGGCCTCGGTCACGCCACCGTGCGTGGCCCAGCGCGAGTGCGCGATGCCCAGGTGCCCGTGGCTGCTGCCTTTTGCGAGCCGCTCGCTGAGCGAGGCGACCTTGCCGACCGCGCGCTGCAGGAACAGCTTGCCGCCGTCCTCGGCGACGGCGACGCCCGTGGAATCGTAGCTGCGGTATTCCAGGCGCCGCAGGCCTTCGACGAGAATCGGGACCGCTTCACGCTTGGCGATGACGCCGACGATGCCGCACATGGCAAAAGGGGAACGGGGAAAGGAGGCCCTATCTTAAACGCCAAACCCCCGGCGCGGGCCGGGGGTTTGGATAAAAACTGCCGGTCAGTTGCCGGCGGACGCAACCTTCTCGAGGTGCCAACCCGAGCGGTCCACGCCGGTGACCTCCGCCCAGTCGTATTTCGCCGTGCCCTCCTTGCCCCAGCCGCCCATGCTCGAGGTCACTTCATAGACTTCGTGCTTGCTGGCCAGCGCGCGGACAAACTTCACATGGGCCAGGCACGGCGTGGGGCTCGGATCGCCCTTCGCCATCTGCTTGGCCTGGCGATTGATCTTGGCCATTTCCGCCGCCGCGCCGAAGCAGGACAGCACCTCGCCATCCACGATCAGGCAGTCGCCCTTGATGCCGGCGTCGGTGGCCACGTGGACCAGGACGTCAGCGTCGGCTCCGGAGGCTTCGCGTGCCGCATGGACCGGGACGGCCATTGCGCCAACGGGCGACACCATCGGCCCGGCCGGGGCATTGCCCGCGAGGGCGCTCGTGCTTGCGCACAGTAGTGCTGCGAGCCATTCCAGTCTGAATTTCATTTAGCGCGTCTCCTGTGGTCCTGTCGCTTCTATCGGCAGGCCGCACAGGACGCTTGAGACGGAAACACTTCCAGCACGCGCGCGGAGCATCAGGGCAAACCTGACGCTACGACCTAAGGTGAATGGCGCGACGCTTCGACTAGGCCAGCGTCCTGCCGCCGCGCAACAACGAGGCGAATGCATCCGCCGGCAGCGGCTTGCTGAACAGGAATCCCTGCATTTCGTCGCAGCGCAGCAGGCGCAGGTCGCGCAACTGCTCTTCCGCGTCGACGCCTTCGGCCACGACGCGCAAGTTCAGCGAATGCGCCAGCGCGATGATCGCCGACACCACGCTGGCGGATTCCGGCGAACTGCCCATCGCGACGATGAAACTGCGGTCGATCTTGACGGCGTTGAGCGGCAATCGCGTGAGGTACGAGAGCGAGGAATAGCCGGTGCCGAAGTCGTCGATGGAAATGCTCAGGCCCAGCTCGCGCAACGTGCGCAGCATGGCGACGTTGTCCTCCGGGTCCGCGATCATCATGGACTCGGTGACTTCGAGCTCCAGGGCGGCGCCGGCGCCGGGGGAAGCCGCCAGCAGCGCGCGCACGGACTCCGCGAAGGATTTTTCGCGCAACTGCACGGCCGACACATTGACGCCAATGCGCGGCACGTCGAGGCCCTGCTGCTGCCACTCTTCGCGCTGGCGCAGGGCGCGCTGCAGCGCCCACAGCCCCACTTCCCGGATCAGGCCGGTCTCCTCCATCAACGGAATGATGCTGTTGGGCATCACCAGCCCCTGGTCCCCGCTTTGCCAGCGCAGCAGCGCCTCGGCGCCGCAGATCCGCCCGCTGCGCAGGTCCACTTTGGGCTGGTAGTGCAGCACCAGCTCGTCGCGGTCCAGCGCGTGGCGCAGGCGCTGCTCGAGGTGCAGCTTGCGCCGCGCGACTTCGCTCATTTCGTGCGTGTACCGCGTGTAGCGGCGGCCCAGCGCCTTGCCGTCCTTGAGCGCGAGCTCGGCATTGCGCAGCAAGGCCTCGGCATCCGCGCCGTCGGCCGGGAACACGGCGATGCCGACCTTGAGCGTCACCGCGAATTCCTGTTCGCCATGCTGGAACGGCGGGTCGAGCCGGTCCCAGCCTCCGCGCTGCACGAGGTCCTCGACGTTCGCGGCAGGGTCCAGGTCGCGGATCACGGCCGCGAACCGGTCGCCGGCCACGCGGGCAATGTCCATGGCACTGCCGGCATGAAACTTCAGGCGTTCGCCGATCACCTTGAGCAGCTCGTCACCGCCCGCGTGACTGACGGCATCGTTGATGGCCTTGAACCGCTCCACGTCCATCATCAGCAGCGCGCAGCGTAGGCCGGAGCCCCGCGCCGTTTCAAGGTAGCCCTGCAGGCGCTGGAGCAGCAGGTGGCGGTTCGGCAGTCGCGTCAGCGGGTCGTAGAGAGCCAGGGTGTCGAGCGCTTCGTCCTTGAGGATGAACTCGAGCGCGTAGCCGATGTCCTTGGCCATTTCGTCCAGCAGCAGCATTTCTTCATCGTCGAAGAACCCGGCCACGTGGGCATACAGGTTGAGGCAGCCAATGACCTTGCCACCGGCCACCAGCGGTTGCGCCACGAACGAGCAGTAGCCGAGCCCCAGCAGGGCGTCGCGCCAGGTGACGGCGCGCGAATCGGTCGCCAGGTTGTTGCAGACCGCGGCGCGGCCGCTGCGCAAGGCCTGCACGCTGGGGCCACCGGCCCCGGCATCCGCTTTGTCCACAGCGAAGCTCATCGTCGCCAGGTGCCCGCCGTCCTGGCCGCTCGCCGCGACCGGACCGAATTCGCCGTGCTTGTTCACCAGCCCGACCCAGGCCAGGCCGAAGCCGCCCTCCTCGACCGCGATGCGGCAGGTTTCCTGGAACAGCTCGGCGCGGCTGCGCGTGCGCACGATCAGGGCGTTGATCCGGCTCATCAGCCGGCGGGTGCGGCTCAGGCTCTCGATATGCGCCTGCTGCGCACGCCTGCTGGTGACATCGCGCGCCAATCCGAGCAGCGCGATGGCCGCGCCCTTCTCGTCGCGCAGCGGCACCGCACGCGTCTCGAGCCAGCGCGGGGTGCCGCGCAGGCCCGTCACTTCGAACTCGAGCGAACCGCTGTTGCCGGCCATCACGCGCCGGTGCAGGTCGGCGAAGGCCTGGCGATGCTCCGGCACGATGAACTCCATCAGGTTGCGGGCCTGCGCCTGCTCCAGGCTGTCGGCCTCCAGCATGGCCAGGCCCGCCGGGTTCATGTGCTGCAGGCGGCCCTCGGGCGTCACGACTTTCACGCACTCGGGCTCGGTGTCGATGATCAGGCGCAGCATGCGCTCGCTTTGTTGCGCGCTGATCTCCACATTCTTGCCGTCGGTGACGTCCACGCCCGACGCGACCACCTGCACGATGGCGCCGCCGGCGTCGCGCACCGGGCTGAACACGCCGTCGAACGTCCGCTGACGGCCGAGGAGCTCGATCGTGAAATCGCCGCGCACCGACTGGCCCGCCGCCGCCGCGGCGATGGCCCCGCGTATGCGGGCCCGCAACTCGGCCGAGTGGGCAAAGTAGGCGGTCTCCACAAAAGGCTTGCCGACGACGTCTTCTAGCCTGAGGCCACCGGATTCGAGCGCCGCGCGGTTGGCCTCGACCACCGTGCCGTCGAGCGCAAGCACGCCCACGAAGACGAACATTGAATCGAGCACGGCGCGCAGGCCAGCGCCGGCATCGACGGGCTCTTGCGGCGCACTGGGCGCACTGGAAGGCTCCAGAGCCAAGGCTGGTTTCATGAATCCTGCTTACCTGCGCCGGACGGGGTGGGGCAGCCCAGACAAGCCCCTTGAGCCTGCGGGGGCAGTTGGGCCGGGGCAATAGCGAAAAAGTACTGCGTCGGGCTTCAGCGACGCTTTACGGGACGCTTCCAGTTCGAGTAGTGCTTCTGCTCCTTGGCGCGGCACACCGCCAGCACGCCCGGCGGCACTTCCTTGGTGATGGTGGAGCCGGCGCCAATCGTGGCGCCCTTGCCCACTTTCACCGGCGCGACGAGCTGGGTGTCCGAGCCGATGAAGACGTCGTCCTCGATGATCGTCTGGTGCTTGTTGGCGCCGTCGTAATTGCAGGTGATGGTGCCGGCGCCGAGGTTGACCTGCGCGCCGACGGTGGCGTCACCCACGTAGGCGAGGTGGTTGGCCTTGCTGCCCTTGCCGATGCGGCTCTTCTTCACCTCCACGAAGTTGCCGATGTGGGCCTCGTCCTCGAGCACGGTGTCGGGCCGCAGGCGCGCGAACGGGCCAACGCGGCAGTTCTTTCCGACCGTGGCCTCGTCGAGCACGCTGTGGGACTCGATCCGCGTGCCGGCGCCGATTTTTACGTTGCGCAGCACGCTGTAGGGGCCGACGTAGACGCCGGCGTCCAGCACGACCTCGCCTTCGAGCACGACGCCGACATCGATGACGACATCGGCGCCGAATTTCAGCGAGCCGCGCAGGTCGAAGCGCGCCGGGTCACGCAGTTGCAGGCCCATCGCCAGCAGTTGTCCCGCCTGGCGCAGTTGCAGCGCGCGCTCGGCCGCGGCGAGCTGCAGCGGATCGTTGACGCCCTGGACTTCGACCGCCTCCGGCGCGACGTGGGCGTGGACCTGGACACCGTCGCGCACCGCCATCGCGACCACGTCGGTCAGGTAGAACTCCTTCTTCACGTTTTTGTTGCCGATTCTGGCGACCCAGCGCTTCAGGAGCTTGGCCGGCGCGACCAGGATGCCCGTGTTGACCTCGCGGATCGCGCGCTGCTCGGCGCTGGCGTCCTTCTCCTCGACGATCGAAGCGACAGCACCGTCGGCATCGCGCACGATGCGGCCGTAGCCGTGGGCATCGGGCAGCACCGCCGTGAGCACGCCGACGCCCTTGTGCGCCAGCAGCGGCTCCAGCGTTGCAGCGCGCACCAGCGGGACATCCCCATACAGGATCAGCACGGTCGCGGTGTCGGGGATTCCCGGCAGCGCCTGCAGCACGGCGTGCGCGGTGCCTTTCTGCTCGGCCTGCAGCACCCATTGCACGGTCTTGTCGCCCGCATGCGCCTGGGCGAACCAAGCGCGCACCTGCCCGGCGCCGTGGCCGTGCACGACGTGGCAAGCCTTCGCATTGAGCTGGCGCGCGGTATCGAGCACGTGCCCGAGCATCGGCTTTCCGGCCACGGGCTGCAGCACCTTGGGCAGCTGCGAGCGCATGCGCGTGCCCTGGCCGGCGGCCAGGATCACGACGTGCAAGGGGGAGGAAGCCATAAAAGGGGTCGCAGTCCTTTTCTTTTCGACGATATGAAGCGTATCAGCCGCAACCCAAACGAAAAGGACTGCGACCCCTTTTAGCCGACCCCTTTTAGCCGTTAGCCGCGGTGCGCGGGGTTCTGCAGGTTCTTGACGAACTCGTAGCGCGCGGCGGCCTCGATCAGCTCTTCCTGCGCGAGCTTGCGGTCCATCTCGGTTTTGGCGCCGGCGAGCCTGGCTTCGGCATCGGCCTTGGCTTTCGCGGCCGCGTTGGCATCGGCGTCCTTCTCGCGCAGCGCGGTGTCCGCCAGCACGGTGACCAGCGTCGGCTGCACCTCGAGGATGCCTCCGCCGACGAAAAACTGCAGCATCTCGCCGCTCGGCGTCTGCACGCGCAGCACGCCGGGCTTCAGCGTGGTCAGCAGCGGTGCGTGGCGCGGCGCAATGCCGACTTCGCCTTGCGCAGCCGGCGCGAACACCATCGCGGCCTCGCCGTGATGGATGTGGCCTTCGGCGGAGACGATGTCGACCTTCATTGTCGCCATGACCTAGAGCTTCTTGGCCTTCTCGACCGCTTCTTCGATCGTGCCGACCATGTAGAAGGCCTGCTCGGGCAGGCTGTCGTACTGGCCGTCGACGATGCCGCGGAAGCCCGCGATCGTGTCCTTCAGCGTCACGTACTTGCCCTTGCTGCCGGTGAACACCTCGGCGACGAAGAACGGCTGCGACATGAAGCGCTGGATCTTGCGCGCGCGCGACACGGCTTTCTTGTCGTCTTCCGACAGTTCGTCCATGCCGAGGATCGCGATGATGTCCTTGAGTTCCTTGTAGCGCTGCAGCACGCCCTGTACGTCGCGGGCGGTGTTGTAGTGGTCCGCGCCGACCACGTTCGGGTCGAGCTGGCGGCTCGTCGAATCGAGCGGGTCGATGGCCGGGTAGATGCCGAGCGAGGCGATGTCACGCGACAGCACGACGGTGGAATCCAGATGCGCGAACGTCGTCGCCGGCGACGGATCGGTGAGATCGTCCGCGGGCACGTACACGGCCTGGATCGAGGTGATCGAGCCCTTCTTGGTCGAGGTGATGCGCTCCTGCAGCGCGCCCATTTCCTCGGCCAGCGTCGGCTGGTAGCCCACCGCCGACGGCATGCGGCCGAGCAGCGCCGAGACTTCCGTGCCGGCCAGCGTGTAGCGGTAGATGTTGTCGACGAAGAACAGCACGTCGCGGCCTTCGTCGCGGAAGAACTCGGCCATGGTCAGGCCGGTCAGCGCCACGCGCAGGCGGTTGCCCGGCGGCTCGTTCATCTGGCCGTACACCATCGCCACTTTCGACTCGGACAGGTTCTTGGCATCGATGACGCCGGATTCCATCATCTCGTGGTAGAAGTCGTTGCCTTCGCGCGTGCGCTCGCCGACACCCGCGAACACCGACAGGCCCGAGTGCGCCTTGGCGATGTTGTTGATCAGCTCCATCATGTTGACGGTCTTGCCGACGCCGGCGCCGCCGAACAGGCCGACCTTGCCGCCCTTGGCGAACGGGCACAGCAGGTCGATGACCTTGATGCCGGTTTCCAGCAGCTCGGTCGAGCCGGCCTGGTCTTCATAGGTCGGCGCAGCGCGGTGGATCGCCCACTTCTCGTCAGTCTTCACCGGGCCGACTTCATCGATCGGATGGCCCAGCACGTTCATGATGCGGCCGAGCGTGCCCTTGCCCACCGGCACCGAGATCGGCGCGCCGGTGTTCTTGCAGACCAGCCCGCGCTTCAGGCCTTCCGAGCTGCCCAGCGCGATCGCGCGCACGGTGCCGTCGCCGAGCTGCTGCTGCACCTCAAGGACGAGCTCGCTGCCGTCGATGGTCAGCGCGTCATAGATCTTGGGGATCGCCTCGCGCGGGAACTCCACGTCGACGACCGCGCCGATGATCTGAACGATTTTTCCGGTGTGCATGATTCAATCCTTGATTCATTAAACAGCGGCTGCGCCGCCGACGATTTCCGACAATTCCTTGGTGATGCTGGCCTGCCGCGCCTTGTTGTACGACAGCTGCAGCTTGCCGATGATCTTGCCCGCGTTGTCCGAGGCCGACTTCATCGCGACCATGCGCGCCGACTGCTCGCAGGCCGCGTTCTCGATGACCGCGCGGTAAACCTGCGACTCGACGTAGCGCTGCATGACGGTGTCGATCAGCTCGACCGCATCCGGCTCGTACAGGTAGTCCCAGTACTGCAGCATGCCTTCCGCCTTCTTCGCCTTCTCGATCGGCACCAGCTGCTTCACGGTCGGCTTCTGCGTCATGGTGTTGACGAAGGCATTCGACACGAGAAACACGCGGTCCACCTGTTCCTCGCGGTAAGCGTCGGTGGCCAGCTTGATCACGCCGAGCAGCTGCTCCAGGCGCGGCTTGTCGCCAAGGTGGGTTGCGGTGCCGAGCACCTTGCCACCCACGCGCCTGAAGAACGACACGGCCTTGTTGCCGACCAGCGCGAAATCCACCTGCGCGCCCTTGTCCTGCCATTCCTTGACGGCGCGGACGGTGGCGCGGAAGACGTTCATGTTCAGGCCGCCCGCCAGCCCTCGGTCCGAGCTGATGACGATGAACGCCACGCGCTTGACCGGCCGCTCGAGCGTGAACGGGTGCTTGTACTCGAGGTTGGCGTGGGCCAGCTGGCCCAGCATGTGGCGCATGGCCTCGTCGTACGGGCGCGCGTGCGCCATGCGCTCGGACGCCTTGCGCATCTTCGACATCGCCACTTTTTCCATCGCGCGCGTGATCTTCTGCGTGTTTTTCACGCTTTTGATCTTCGTGCGGATTTCTTTTGCGCCGGGCATTTCTAATTACCTCTCCCTCTGGGAGAGGTCGCGCGAAGCGCGGGTGAGGGCTGCATCAGATGGCACTCTGCTTGGCATAGGTATCCATCGCGGCCTTGAGCTCCGCCTCGATCGCGTCGCTCCAGTCGCCGGTGCTCAGTTTGTCCAGCAGCGCCTTGTTGCCGGCCAGCGCCTGGTGCAGCCCGGCTTCCCAGGCCAGCACCTTGGCGACGTCGACCTTGTCGATGTAACCCTTCTCGACCGCGTACAGCGTGGCGGCCATCTGGCCCACCGACAGCGGCGCGTACTGCTTCTGCTTCATCAGCTCCATCACGCGCGTGCCGCGCTCGAGCTGCTTGCGGGTGGCTTCGTCCAGATCGCTTGCGAACTGTGCGAACGCCGCGAGCTCTCGGTACTGCGCAAGCGCGAGGCGCACGCCGCCGCCGAGCTTCTTGATGACCTTGGTCTGGGCCGCGCCGCCGACGCGCGACACCGAGATGCCGGCGTTCATCGCGGGCCGGATGCCGGCGTTGAAGAGATCCGTCTCGAGGAAGATCTGGCCGTCGGTGATCGAAATCACGTTGGTCGGCACGAACGCGGACACGTCGCCGGCCTGCGTCTCGATGATCGGCAGCGCCGTCAGCGAGCCGCCGCCGAGCTCGTCGCTCAGCTTGCAGGCGCGCTCCAGCAGCCGCGAGTGCAAGTAGAAGACGTCGCCGGGAAACGCCTCGCGGCCCGGCGGGCGGCGCAGCAGCAGCGACATCTGCCGGTACGCGTCCGCGTGCTTGGTGAGGTCGTCGTAGATGCAGAGGGCGTGCTTGCCGTTGAAGAGGAAGTGCTCACCCATCGCGCAGCCGGCGAACGGGGCCATCCACTTGATCGGGGCGGCATCCGAGGCGGGGGCGTTGACGATGATCGTGTACTCCATCGCGCCCGCGTCCTTGAGCCGCTCGTACACCTGCGCCACGGTCGAGGCCTTCTGGCCGATCGCGACGTAGATGCAGATCATGTCCTGACCCTTCTGGTTCAGGATCGCATCGATGGCGATGGCAGTCTTGCCGGTGCCGCGGTCGCCGATGATCAGCTCGCGCTGGCCGCGACCGATGGGGATCATCGCGTCGATCGACTTGAGGCCGGTCTGCACCGGCTCGGTGACGGGCTGGCGCGCGACGACGCCGGGGGCCTTGAACTCGAGTGGCCGCGACTCCGTTGTGGCGACCGGGCCCTGGCCGTCGAGCGGCTGGCCGAGCGGGTCGACAACGCGACCGAGCAGGGCCTCGCCGACGGGGACCGAGG
>JAYUGN010000301.1:0-3288 GCA_043767605.1 Gammaproteobacteria bacterium | reverse complement strand
CCCCTGCTAATGCTGCTCGCGGTCGGCGCGAAGTGGGCCTTGCTCGGGCGCGTGCGTCCGGGCCGTCACCGGCTATGGGGCGTCATGTACTTCCGGTGGTGGCTCGTGGAAAGGCTGATCGGCCTGGTCAACACCGGCGTGCTCGCCGACACGCCGCTGATGGCCGCGTTTCACCGGGCAATGGGCGCCCGCATCGGCCGTGGCGTCCATTTCGGCAGCATCGAGGTGGGTGCGCATGACCTGCTGGAGGTCGGCGCCGCCACCAGCCTCGGCAGCGGCGTGATTATCGACAATGCCCGGGTCGAGGCAGGGTGGCTCGAATTCGGCCGTGTCGTGATTGGTGACGACGCCTATGTCGGGTCTAACTGCGTGCTCTCCGGCGGCAGCACGATCGGCACCCGTGGGGAGCTGGGCAACCTGTCGATGCTGGCGCAAGGGGCGGCGGTGCCACAAGACGAGGCGTGGGCTGGTTCGCCCGCTGCATTCCGTTCGCCTGCGGAGATGGCGGAACCCCAAGCCGCGCCAGGTCGGCTCCGCACCGTTCTGTCCTGCACCGCCTTCGCTACCATCGCCGCGCTGCTGCTGCCGATCCTGCACCTGCTACCGATGATCCCGGCGTTGTATGTGATCGAGCGCCTGCAGGACCTGGCCGTCAACCGCTACAATCTCCTGCTGATCGCGCCCTTGGTGGCCCTCGGCTACACGGCGCTGGTTATCGCCGAGGTCGTGTCCCTGCGCTGGGCCGTTCTGGGCCGCGTCCGCGAAGGCGTGCATGCCACCGCCTCATTGTTCTATTTGCGTAAATGGACCGTCGACAGGATGATGGAACTGTCGCTGTCAGTGCTGCATCCGGTCTATGCAAGTCTCTACGTCACACCCTTCTTTCGGGCACTTGGGACGAAGGTTGGACCGGGCGCGGAGATCTCGACGGCCTCCTCGGTCACGAACGACCTGCTCGAGATCGGCGCCGGCGCGTTCGTGGCCGACTCCGTCACGCTTGGGGACCCTGAAATTCGGCGCGGCCGGATCACGTTGCGCCGGACGCTGGTCGGCAATCGCGCCTTCATCGGCAATTGCGCAGTGCTGCCGGACGGCACGCACGTGCCCGACGGTTGCCTGGTCGGCTGCCTCTCGGTCCCACCCGACGCGCCCTTGAAACCTGGTCAGGCCTGCTTCGGCTCACCGTCCCTGATCATGCCGTCGCGGCAGCAATCCACGGTCTATGACGCGCGGCTGACTTATCACCCCGGCCGCCGCCAAATCATCGAGCGGCTTTCGATCGAGGGCGCGCGAATCCTGCTGCCCCGCGCGGCGGTCGTCGCGTCGTTGTGCCTCGCCCTCGACCTGTTCCAAGGCCTACCGGACCAGCTGGGCCTTGCGGGATCCCTGCTCGCGGTTCCCATGCTGTTCGTCAGCCTGTTCTGCTTGCCGGCGCTGCTGGGGACGGCGGCGCTGAAATGGGCCTTGGTCGGCCGCTACCGGGCCGCCGAGCATCCAATGTGGTCGCGCCCGGTCTGGCTAACCGAGGCGATCACGGCCGTCTATGAGGCACTGCCGGTGCAGATACTGCTGCGTCACCTTCATGGCACCCCGTTCCTCGCCATGGCGCTGCGCCTGTTCGGCGCCCGGATCGGCCGGCGAGTCTGGCTCGACACGACCGACCTCACCGAGTTCGATCTGGTCACCATCGGAGACTGCGCGGAACTCGCACGACACAGCGGCCCGCAGACGCATTTGTTCGAGGATCGCGTGATGAAGGCAGGCCCGGTCACGCTGGGCACCCGCAGCACCCTCGGCGCCGGCAGCATCTGCCTGCCCGGCGCGCGGCTGGAGGACGGCGCGCGGCTTGGCGCCCTGTCGCTGGTGATGAAGGGCGAGACCATTCCGGCCGGACCTGCCTGGGCCGGGTCGCCCGCGTGCCGGCAGACATGATCCGGCACGGACTGCTGCCAGGCCTGACGCTCCTGGAGGGGGCGACCGGATCGGCATGGCACACCGTTCTCGCCGACATGCTGGACACGCCCGAGGACGCGATGCGGCTGGCGCGGACCCCACGCGGCAAGCCCGTCATGTCCGCCCCGGCCGGTGCGGGGTTCAGCCGGTCCCACCGGGACGGCCTGCTGCTGCTTGGCGCGGAGCAGGATGCCGAGGTAGGAGTCGACCTGGAGGTCGTACGCGACGACTTGCCACTTTTGGACATCGCCGACACGTTCTTTGCCACCTCGGAGGCCGCTTGGCTTCGCGCCGCCCCCGCACGCCGTGCGGCGAGATTCTTCGCGCTGTGGACCGTGAAGGAGGCCGTGCTGAAGGCAACCGGGCAAGGAATCACCGAAGGGCTGCCGGTCCCAATCCGTGACCTCGACGAGCTTGAGTCGAACCGCCCCGAACTTCTCCTAGGGCGCCATACCGTCCGGTTGCTCTTGTACCCGGTCGACGGACGGGTGGTGGTGGCAGCGATCGCCGTGGCGAGGCAGGTACCGCAGCCGGGGCAGGCACGAACAGCCGGATGACGGGAGATAAGTGGATGCGGAACCTGACTTGGCTGACCGCGATGGCCTTTGCCATGCTGTCGAATGGCGCGATTGCAGCCGACGACGACACCGACATACCGGAGCCGCCGGGCAGGACGGGCCAAGCCACGGCAGCAACCGATCAGGCGACGCCGCCCTCGAAGCCGGCCAAGACCGAGGAATTCGGCGGGCCGATCTGGGATCGCGCTAACCTCCTCGGCGATCCTGGTGGACTGCGGTCGGCCGCCGCACGCCGCGGACTGACGTTCAATGTGTCGGAGCAGGCCGAGGTTCTCGGCAATCCGACCGGAGGCGTGCGGCGCGGCATCGTTTTTGAGGGTTTACTTTCGCTCGGTCTGAGCCTGGACACGGAAAAGGCCGGACTGTGGAGCGGCGGTACCTTCACCGCGTCGGCCTACCAGATCCACGGGCGTGGACTCAGCCGCAACAACCTGGGCGACAACCTCAACACCGTCGGAAGCATCGAGGCCGAGCGTGGTACTTTGTTGTTCGAGCTTTGGTACGAGCAGGCGCTGTTCGACAAGAAGGTCAGCGTGCGGGGGGGGCAGCTCGCCGCCAACCAGGAGTTCTCGATTAGCCAATACGCCGAGCTGTTTTCTAATCACGGCTTTGGCTGGAGCACACTGTCTAGCGCCGACCTGCCCTCGGGCGGACCATCTTACCCCCTGGCCACACCAGGGGTGCGCGTGCGGTTCGCCCCAGTCTCCGACTGGACCGCGTTGGTGGGGGTCTTCAACGGCGACCCGGCCCGCCGCGG
>JAYUGN010000300.1:0-3309 GCA_043767605.1 Gammaproteobacteria bacterium | reverse complement strand
CGACGCCGGCGGGCCAGCCGAGCAGGTTGTACAGCGGCGCGTAGGCGCCGGCGGTGAGCAGGTCGCGGCTCGCGCCGTGCGTGAAGGCGGGAAGCGAGACCACGGGCGCGAGGATCAGATCGAACTCCCCGAGCGCTGCAGTGAACCTGCGGCGGTACTCGAGCTGGGCCTGCACGAGTTGCCAATAGCGCTCCGCTGTCGGAGGACCGAAGGCGCCCAGATTGAAGGCAATGCCCGGTTGCCCGAGCGAACGCAGCAGGCCGCGCAGGGCAGGGCGCAGGAATCCGGGGATGCCCGCGCCGAGCAGCAGTTGCCTGACCTGCGGCGTCACCGGATTGCCGCGCAGCACCCGTTTCATGTGCGCGCCGCCGTCTGCCGTGAGAATGCCGCCGAAAATGGTGAACGCTTCCGGCACTGCAGGGGGTGACCACTCGCTGACCTGCGCACCGGCGGCGCGCAGCGTCGCGGCCGCTTCGCGCACGGCTCGCTGCACCGCCGGCGAAGGCGTGAAGCTGCCATCGTCGGTGTAGAACGCGACGCGCAGCGATTTCACGTCCACGCGCAAGTGATCGCCCAGCGCCGGAACTTCCGCCGTTCCGGGGCCGGCTGCGACCGACAGGCCCAGCGCGACGTCCGCAACGGTTCGCGCCAGCACGCCAACCTGGCTGGGCACGGCGCGCTGCCCCGCCGGCACGCTGAATTCGCCCGGATCGTCCATGCGGCCCGAAGTCGGCTTGAGGCTCGCGATGCCGCAGAACGTCGCCGGCACGCGCACGCTGCCGCCGATGTCGGTACCCAGGCCCAGCGCGGAACCGCCGGCCGCGATGATGGCGCCTTCGCCACCGCTGCTGCCGCCGCAGGTCCTCGCAGGATTCCAGGGATTGTTGGTGCGGCCGTAGAGCGGGTTGTCGGCCTCGGTGTAGATCAGGCACTGGGAAACATTGGTCTTGCCCAACACGATGCCGCCGGCGGCGCGCAGCCGCGAAACGTGAATCTCATCTTCGGTGGCACGGTGACCAGCTCGGCTGGGAATGCCGAAGGTCGAGGCGGTGCCTGCAAGGTCCAGGCATTCCTTGACCGTCACCGGAACTCCGTGCAGCGCAGGCAGGGATTCGCCGCGCTGGCGCCGGGCGTCCGCGGCCTTTGCCTCGGCTCGCGCCTCGGCATAGCGCTTGACCACTACGGCGTTGAGCGCGCCGTTCACTGCCTCGATGCGGGCGATGTGCGCCTCGACCGCCTCGGTGCTGGAGATCTCTCCGCGAGCGATTTGTTCGGCGAGCGCGCAGGCGGAAAGGCCGATCATGCGGTCAGCTGCGCGACCAGGCGTGGAATTTCTCCACCCACTTCAGCACGCCGAGCGGCTGGTGCGCCTTCTTCCAGTTGCCGGCCACGTACTTGTTCATCTCGGCCAGCGTCGGGTAGATGTGGATCGTGCCGAGGATCTTGTTGAGGCCGATGCCGTGGCGCATCGCCAGCACGTACTCCGCGATGATGTCGCCCGCGTGCTCGCCGGCGATCGTCACGCCGAGAATCTTGTCCTTGCCGGGCACCGTCAGCACCTTCACCACGCCGTGCGCCTCTTCGTCGGCAATGGCGCGGTCCAGGTCGTCGATGCCGTAAGTCGTGACTTCGTACGGGATCTTCTTTTCCTTCGCTTCCATCTCGTTCAGGCCCACGCGCGCGACTTCCGGCTCGGTGAAGGTGGCCCAGGGCACGACCGAGTAATCCACCTTGAACTTCTTGAAGCGCCCGAACAGCGCGTTCACCGCGCAATACCAGGCCATGTGCGCCGCGGTGTGCGTGAACTGGTACGGCCCGGCGACGTCGCCGCAGGCGTAGATGTTCGGGTAGTTGGTCTGCAGGTATTCGTTGACCAGGACCGTGCGGCCGGTGGCGACGCCGAGCTCCTCGAGCCCGTAACCCTTCATGCGTGCGACGCGGCCGACGGCGACCAGGATCTCGTCGAACGGAATCTCTTCCTCCTTGCCGTCCTTCTCGACCACCAGCACCTTCTGGTTGTCGGTGAACCTGACCGCCTTGGCCTTGGTGTTGACGCGCACGTCGATGCCTTCGGCCTTGAAGCGCTCCATCACCATCTTCGCGATCTCGACATCCTCTCGCGGCATGATCCGCGGCAGCATCTCGACCTGCGTGACCTGGCTGCCGAGGCGCGCGAAGGCCTGCGTGAGCTCCGAGCCGATCGGCCCGCCGCCGAGCACAACCAGGCGCTTGGGCTGCACGCGCAGGTCCCAGACGGTCTCGGACGTGAGGTAGCCGGTTTCCTTCAGGCCCGGAATGGGCGGCACGAACGGCTCGCCGCCCGCCGCGATGACGATGCTCTGCGCGGTGAGGCGCTTGCCGTTGACCTCGACGGTCCAGGGATCGACCAGCTTCGCGTGGCCGCTGAGGCACTCGACGCCGAGCTCGGTGTAGCGCTCGATCGAATCGTGCGGCTCGATGGCCTTGATGATCCGCTGCACGCGGTTCATCACGTCGGCGAAATCGAACTCCGCCGCCGCCGCGCGCAGGCCGAACTCGCGCGCGCGGCGCACGTGGTCGAGCAGCTTGGCCGAGCGCAGGATCGCCTTGCTCGGCACACAGCCGGTGTTCAGGCAGTCGCCGCCCATCTTGTGTTTCTCGATCAGCGTGACCTTGGCCTTCACCACCGCGGCGATGTAGGACGTGACCAGTCCGGCCGAGCCGCCGCCGATGACGATCAGGTTGCGATCGAAGGTCTTCGGCTTCTGGAAGCGGGCGTAAATTTTCCGGGCCTTCACGGCGTCGGCGATTCTGCGGGCAATCAAGGGGAACACTCCCAATAGGACAAAGGCGCCGATGAGCTTTGGCGAGAGGATACCGCCCAGCGAGTTGAGCTGGCCGAGCTGGGTGCCGGCATTCACGTAGACCGCCGTGCCGGCGAGCATGCCGAGCTGCGAGACCCAGTAGAACGTGCGCGCACGGATTGGCGTCAGGCCCATCGCCAGGTTGACCACGAAGAACGGGAACACCGGGATCAATCGCAGCGTGAACAGGTAGAGAGCGCCGTCCTTCTGCATACCGTCGTTGAGGGCCTTGAGCCTGTCGCCATAGCGCGCCTGGATGGCGTCGCGCAGCAGGAAGCGCGAGGTCAGGAACGCCAGCGTCGCGCCGAGCGAGGAGGCGAACGACACGATCAGTGTGCCCCACAGCAGGCCGAAGATCGCGCCGGCGGCGAGCGTCAGGATCACGGCGCCCGGCAGGGACAGCCCGGTGACCGCGACGTACGCGGCGAAGAATCCCCCCGCCGCGAGCAGCGGATGCGCCTGCCGG
>JAYUGN010000299.1:0-22789 GCA_043767605.1 Gammaproteobacteria bacterium | reverse complement strand
CCATCTCGATTTTGCGGTGGTCCTCACGGTGCTGACCGCCCTCACTGGCGTGGTCTGGGCGCTGGACAAGGCCTGGCTCGGGCCGACGCGACGCGCCGGAGCGCCGCCGGACGCGGCCGACAAGCCCAGCGGTTTCGTGGATTTCTGCCGCTCGTTCTTCCCGGTGATCCTGCTGGTGCTGCTGCTGCGCTCGTTCCTGGCCGAGCCGTTCCGCATTCCCTCGGGCTCGATGATCCCGACGCTGGAAATCGGCGACTTCATCCTGGTGAACAAGTTCGCCTACGGGCTGCGCGACCCGGTGATCCACGCCAAACTGGTCCAGCTCGGCGAGCCGCAGCGGGGCGACATCGTGGTGTTCCGCTACCCGGTCAACCCGGACCAGGACTTCATCAAGCGCGTGATCGGCCTGCCGGGCGACCGCATCGCCTACCGCAACAAGCAGCTGTTCGTGAACGACGCGCCGCAGCCCCTCGAGGCGGACGGCGTATATACTTCAGGCGGCTCGGCGCCGGGCGTTGTTTACCGGTTCCGGGAGGCGCTGGGAACGGTGCAGCATCCGGTCATCGTCAACCCGGCGCGCCCGGCCGAGGACTTCGAATTCGAGGTGCCGGAAGGCCAATATTTCATGATGGGCGACAATCGCGACGGCAGCCTGGACAGCCGCAGCTGGGGCACGGTCCCGGAGAAGAACCTGGTCGGCAAGGCGTTCTTCATCTGGATGAGCTGGGACGCCGCGCACTTCCGCCCGGACTGGTCCCGCATCGGCAACCCGATCCACTAGGAGACACAGGGCTATGCGTCTGCACAAGCATCAACACGGTCTGGGAATGTGGGGCTGGATCTTCGTGCTCGGCGTCATCGGCTTCGTCACGATGATCACGCTGCAGCTGATTCCGATCTACCTGCAGGAGATGTCGATCCAGCGCGTGGTCAAGCTCACCGCCAGCGATGGCGGCAACGCCAACGCAACGCCTCAGGAAATCCGCAAGGCCATGCAGACGCGCTGGGACGTGGAGGGCATCACGTCGCTCTCGCCCAAGGACGTGCAGCTGGTCAAGACCTCGACGGGCCGGGCGCTGTCGTACGAATACGACGCCAAGGCCGACCTGTTCTACAACCTCTCGATCGTTGCCCACTTCCAGGCCAAGTACAACATGGACGGGTCGGGCAACGTTGAATGAAGCCGCTGCCGAGCGCCTCTGCCGCCGGCTGGGCTACGCCTTCCGCGAACCGGAGTTGCTGCGCCACGCGCTGACGCACCGCTCCGCGTCCTCGCACAACAACGAGCGCCTCGAGTACCTGGGCGACGCTTTGCTGAACTTCGTGGTCGGCGAGACCCTGTTCCGCCAGCGTCCCGAAAGCCTTGAAGGCGACCTGTCGCGCCTGCGCGCAAGCCTGGTCTGCGAAGAGGCGCTGGCCACGGTGGCCGAGCAGCTGGACCTCGGCGATGCGCTGATCCTGGGGCAGGGCGTGTCGAAGAGCGGCGGCTTCCGCCGCGCCTCGATCCTCGCCGACACGTTCGAGGCCGTGCTCGGCGCCATCTACCTCGATGCCGGCTTCGAGGCGGCGCGCGAGGTCTGCCAGAAGCTGCTCGCCGGCGCGATGGCGCAGCTGCCGAGCCCCGAATCGCTGAAGGATGCGAAGACCCGCCTGCAGGAATGGCTGCAGGGCCGCGGCCGGCCGCTGCCGCGCTACGAGCTGAGCGCCACCGAGGGTCCGGACCACGAGTTGTCATTCACGGTGCGCTGCGAACTCGCGGACGCGCCCGAACAGAGCGAGGGCCGCGCTGCAAGCCGCAAGGCGGCCGAGCAGGATGCGGCGCACAAAATGCTGGAAAAGGTGAAAAGCGATGCGTAGCGGAATGGTGTCTGTGGTCGGGCGGCCGAATGTCGGCAAGTCTTCCTTGGTCAACGCGTTGGTCGGCCAGAAGGTGAGCATCGTCACCCGCAAGCCGCAGACCACGCGCCACCGCATCCAGGGCGTCGTGCACCGTGACCAGGGCCAGATCGTGCTGGTGGACACGCCGGGCCTGCACGGCAAGACGACCCACGCGCTGAACCGCTACCTCAACGACACCGCCTCTGCGGCCTTTCGCGGCGTGGACCTGATCCTGTTCGTGGTCGAGGCCGGCAAGTGGAACGAGGAAGACGCCGCCGTGCTCTCGCGCCTGGTGAAGTACGAGACGCCGGTGGGCCTGGTCGTGAACAAGGTGGACAAGGTCGCCGACAAGACGCGCCTGCTGCCGGAAATCCAGGCCCATGCCGCGCGCCGCGAGTGGGCCTTCATCCTGCCGGTGTCGGCGATGAAGTACGACAACCTCGGCGCGCTGGAGCGCGAGATTTTCGCCCTGCTGCCGGAAGGCCCGGCGCTGTACCCGGAAGAGCAGGTGGTCGGGGCGGACCTTTCGTTCCAGCTGTCGGAAATCATCCGCGAAAAGCTGATGGAGCGGCTGCAGCAGGAGCTGCCGTACGTCTCCACGGTGCAGATCGAGAAACTCGAGATGGACGGCAACCTGCAGCGGGTCGAGGCCGTGATCTGGGTGGAGCGCGAGAACCAGAAAGCCATTGTCATCGGTGACAAGGGCAGCGGGCTGAAGGCGGTCGGCACCGCCGCGCGCCGCGACATGGAGAAGCTGCTCGGCCGCAAGGTGTTCCTCAAGCTGTGGGCGCGCAGCGCCAAGAACTGGACCGATGACCCCGAGGCGCTGAAGCGCTTCGGCTACCAGGCCCCCTGATCGATGGCGCGCATCCAGCTCGAGCCGGCGTGGGTGCTGAGCCTGCGCCCGTACCGCGAGACCAGCGCGCTGCTCGAGGTGCTGAGCTCGCGGCATGGTCGGGTGGGGCTGGTGGCGCGCGGCGTGCGCGGCGCGAAATCGAAGCTGCGCGGGCTGCTGCAGCCATTCGCGCCGCTGCTGATGTCCTGGAGCGATCGCGGCGAGCTGGGCACGCTGGGCGCGGTCGAGGCCGGTGGCGCGGCCACGCCGCTGAAGGGCGAGGCGATTTTCTCCGGCTGGTACCTCAACGAGCTGGTGCTGCGCCTGCTGCAACGGAACGACCCGCATCCCTCGCTGTTCCATGACTACTCGGAAACGCTGACCGCGCTCGCCACCGGCACTGCTGCCCGTGCCCTGCGCATATTCGAGAAGCGCCTGCTGTCGGAACTCGGCTACGGCGTGCACCTGCCCGAAGGCCTCACGGCCGAAGGTTGGTACGCCTTCGAGCCCGCATCGGGCCTGCGGGTTGCGGAAGGGCCTGGCAGCAATTGCTACCGTGGCGCCAGCCTGCTCGAGATGGAACGCGAATCTTTTGCCAACCTGGATACGCTGCGCGACGCGCGCCGGCTGTTGCGTTCGGCGCTGGAGCCCCACCTGAACGGCCGCGCCCTGCGCACGCCCGAGATGCTGCGCGCGCTCCGGGCGATTAGAGAGTGAGCGTTTGCTCGGCTTTGCTGCTACTCCGGCATCGTGCTAGCTTTTCCTGAAAGACAGCGCTGGACGTCACCGCACCGGCGCACGCAGGGGAGTTCAATGAGCGGATTTAAAGGCACGCGCGCCCAAACTTCGCGCTTGATTGCTGCCGTCTGGATGCTTTGCGCGTCCCCGCTCGCAGGTGCAAATTCGAACGTGATTGAGACGGCGAATCAGTCGTTCGGATTGCCCTTCGCATTTGAGCAGAACAGAGGGCAGCTTTCTCGTGGTGTTAAATATTCTGCGAGAGGGCCCGGCTACACCGTTTTTTTAACGTCTGACGGAGCCACCCTCGTCCTGCAGCGGCGGGATAAAGACGACGTCGCTACGCAGGCAATCAGATTTGTTCTCAAGGGCGATGCGTCTGCCGGGTCGATAAAGGCTGAGCGCCGATTCCCGTTTACCACCAACTACTTCCTTGACGGAGCGAGGGCCATAGCCGCTCCGAGCTATGCCGCGATTAGATATTCACGTGTCTATCCTGGGATCGATCTCGTCTTTCATGGCTCCCAGAATCAGCTTGAATACGATTTCACCGTCGAGCCCGGTGGCAACCCGGGTCAAATTGCCTTTGGTTTCGAGGGCGCCGACTCGGCGAGAGTGACTCCGGATGGTGGGTTGTCACTTGCGACCCAGCTGGGCAATGTTGAATTTGGGTCGCCTCTTGCTTATCAGCAGCGCAATGGAATTCGCGAACCCGTAACTGCCAAGTATTCGGTGCGGGCAGACGGAAGGATCACCTTCCAAATCGGCGATTACGACCGTGCAGCGCCCTTGATAATCGATCCGATACTTGCGTATTCGTCTTTGGTGTGGGGTGCCGTCAACGGCGTCGCTGTTGACCCCAGCGGCAACACCTATATCGCCGGACTGATCACGACCGCCGACCTCCCAGCCAGCGGCGGATATCAAACCAGTCTCGCCGGAACCCAAGATGCCTACGTTGCGAAGATTGGACCCAATGGCAACGTTGTTTATGCCACCTACCTTGGGGCGCGAAGGGCCAGCAGTGCCGCTACGGGCATTGCGGTCGATAGTGTGGGCAACGCATACATCACCGGTACCACTAGCTCAGCATCGTTTCCGCACACGACGGGCGCCTATCAAACCACCTTCGCAAGTGGTGCGACTGCGGCCGCGTTTGCCACCAAGCTGAATTCAACGGGCAACGGACTGGTTTATTCCTCGCTCCTCAACGGAATATCTGCGCCCAAGATACGAGTAGACACCGGCGGGTACGCATATGTGGCTGGGCAAGCGAGTCCAGTGTTCGCGACATCGTCGGGTGCATTTCAGCGAACTGCGGGAGCGTTCGGGATTGCTAGGTTTAACCCAGATGGCAAGGGAGTCGCCTACGCCACATTTCTTGGGCCATCTGCGGCTACCAGCTTCAACGGGCTTGCCATAGATGGGACGGGCAACGTCTACGTCACGGGCTCGACCACCTCATCCGCCTATCCGGTCGCAAATGCCTACCAGTCCGGCCTCAATGGCACGTCCGATGCTTTCGTCACAAAAATAAATCCGACCGGAAGCGCAATCGTTTACTCCACTTTTTTTGGCGGCGAACGAGACGAAATAGGAAACGCGGTTGCGGTGAATTCCGCAGGCGAGGCTTTTGTCACCGGAAGGACGAATTCAGACAGCCTGCCGACTACGTTCGGCGTAGTTCAAGGAACGAAAGGTTATCCGGGCACCGAGGTAACCAACGCATTCGTCGCCAAATTCACGAGCTCGGGAAACGCCCTTCTCTACTCGACGTATCTGGGAGGAAAGTGGTGCCTCGCCCCTGGGGTGTTCTCTTGCCTCACGTTTGGCACCCCTGATATCGACGCGGGCACTGCGATAGCTATCGATGCAGCAGGATTTGCTTACGTTGGCGGATATGCAACATCAATCCTCTTTCCGCTGAAGGATCAAATCCAGGCAACTGGCCCAGCAGGGCGTGGCGACGACAATTCGAGGCAGCCCTTCTTGGCGCGTTTTAGTCCTAACGCCGACCGCCTGATTTATTCCATCGTCCTCGGTGCGCGCGCGACGGACGAAAAGACCAAGGACGTCATCGTGGACGGCAATGGTGTTGCTTACGCAGTGGGATTCGATGGCGATCCCAGTGCCGGAATATGGCCGCTGACACCTGGCGCCCCTCTGGCCTCCAACACGGCTGGGTTTCTCATCAAGGTCAATCAGGGGGCTTATCCGACAACCGTTCGATCGTCGAGCAATCCCGTCTCTAGCTCGCAGCAAATTTCACTGACCGCCGAGGTTTTAGGGGCAACGGCGGGGGGCACTGTCTCATTCAAGGACGGCGCAAATCTGATCGGGACAGCAGCGATCTCTAACGGCATTGCAGTTCTTGCGACAACCTTGGCCCCTGGTTCCCATCGAATCACAGCAGTCAACAGCTCCGACGGCAAGACGTCTCCGCCGATCTTTCAGGTAGTCATGCCATGAGGACGATACAGAGCCTCATGCGAGCCGCGACGGTCCTGATCGCAGCTGGGGCGGTCACCGATGCCTGGGCCGGGAAGAACAAGGCACCGACCGTCAGCCTGACCTCTCCAAGCAGCGGCGCGACGTTCACGGCGCCTGCTTCAGTCGTGATGAGCGCAACCGCCTCCGATTCGGATGGAACCGTCTCGAAGGTTGATTTCTATCAGGGCACAACGCTGATCGGGTCGGACACGACGGCGCCGTACTCGTTTACCTGGACCAACGTCGGCGCTGGAAACTATTCGCTGACCGCCAAGGCCACCGACAATGGGGGAGCGGTCGGAACTTCCACGGTGGTATCCATCAGTGTGGCGGCTGCGCCCATAATCCAGAGCCCAAGCAATGGCGCGCAGCTTTATGGTTCGAGCGTAACCGTGAGCGGCGCCTATACGGGTGTTCCGGCGACTACGACGGTTCTAGCCGACAACGGCAACAGTACCGTGCTCGCCGTTCGCAACGGCAACGCCTATTCGGTGACGCTGCCGCTCTTCCGTGGCCCGACAACCCTTACAGTGCGTGTCGCGCGCTCCGACAAGACGTCGGATACAGCGTCGATTACCGTCAACGGTAACGATGCGCCCGTGGTCGCGATTACGTCCCCTACAGGGACCACCTTCGCCGCGCCCGTGTCGCTCAACGTTATCGCCAACGCCATCAGCCCCGGGGGCTCGATAAGTAACGTCGTCTTTGCGGCTAACGGCACGATACTGGCCACGGTGTCCACGCCGCCGTATCAATTCAGTTGGAACAACATCAGTCGCGGCAGCTATGCGCTAACTGCCACGGCCTCGGACAACAACGGCGTCACCTCGACCGCGACAACGTATCTCACTGTAACCGCGCCGAATGCTCCGCCAAACGTCTCGTTGTCTACGCCGGTAGATGGCAGCACGTTCACCGCCCCGGCAAGTTTCACGATGCTGGCCAGCGCATCTGATCCAGACGATTACGTCTCGTTTGTCGATTTCCTGGTGAATGGCGCTGTCGTTGGCACCAGCTACGCGGCGCCGTTTCGCTTCGACGTCAGTGGATTGGGCATCGGGACATACACGCTCACTGCCAGGGCAACCGACAGCCAAAATGCGTCGACCGTCTCATCGCCAGTGACGATTACCGTGGCACCGCCGAACGTTCCACCGACCGTGAGCCTGGATAGCCCGCAAACCGGTGCAACATTCACGACACCCGTCACCATCTCTCTCTTTGCGGGCGCTAGCGATAGCGACGGAACGGTGTCGCAAGTCGCGTTCTATCAAGGATCCACGCTGATCGGAACGGTGACGAGCCCCCCATATGCGTTCAACTGGGTCAATGTCCCGGCCGGTAGCTACACGTTGAAGGCGGTCGCGACCGATAACTCTGGGGGTGCGACCACCTCGTCGCTTGTAAATATCACGGTGAACGATCCGCCCCCCAACAACCCGCCCAGCGTAACTCTCACCAGCCCGCTGGGCGGCGCGGAGTTCTTCGCGCCCGCCAGCATCACGTTGAAGGCAGCGGCTGCTGACTCTGACGGCAGTGTCGCAAAGGTCGAGTTCTATCAGGGCGGTACCCTGCTCGGAACGGCTACCGCCGCACCGTATGGCTTCGTGTGGACAAATGTCGCGGCTGGTACGTATTCAATTGTCGCCAAAGCCACGGACAATCAGAATTCGGCAACGACCTCCGCGCCGATTAACATCCTCGTAAAGGACCTCCAGCTTACGATCACGTCTCCTTCGGGCGGAATCCCCCTTGTCGGTGCCCGCACGACCGTCACCGGGACTTTCAATGGGGCATTCAACTCCGGTGTTACCGTCAATGGAAAAGTTGCCGCTTTGGATCAAAATAATAATTTCTATGCGGATGTTGCGCTGATTGCCGGTGACAACACGCTGCAGGTGACTTTGAGCACGCCCGAAGGGCAAACACTGACTCGCTCCGTCAGCGTAACCAGCGACGGAGCTCCGCCTTTCCTGACGATCACAGTTGATCCACAGTCCCTTGAAGGAATCTCGCCGCTCACGGTGAAATATTCGCTGACAAACACGCTTTCCACGCCAGTTGCTGTCCAGGTGAATGGTGGCGCGTCAATCACGTTACCGCCCAGCGGGACCGGATCGTTTACCGCGGGGTATTCCGGCGCTGGGCCTCGAACCATTCAGTTCTTGGCGGACGATGGATTGGGACGCACGAGCACACAGAGTTTCACGGTCGTCGTCCAGGATGGTGCCTCAATGGATCAGCGCTTCTTGGCCGCGTGGAATGGGATGAACAACGCTCTCATCGCTGGCGACAAGGCAACCGCGATGAAATATCTAAGCGAACAGGCTCAAGCAAAATACGGCCCGGTGTTTGATGAGCTCATGCCGAACTACGCCAACGTTGTTGCCGGATTTTCCTCGCCAGTCCGTAGCTCGCTATCTGCAGATATGTGTGAATACGCAATTAATCAGATGGTGCAGGGTTCGAATAGGATTTACTTCGTGTATTTCACGAGGGGCGCCGATGGTATTTGGCGCCTGGATGAAATGTGAGGCGCCGCACCGTGAGGTCCTCCCTATTGCTGGCGGCATGCTGCTTGGTGACGCCACTCTTGGGCTGTGCTTCTAGCTACAGGTCCGGTCCGCTCAGTGGGACGGTCGTTGATGCGGATACGCTGCAGTCGATCCCGGGTGCCAATGTCCTGGTGTCTTGGACGCTGGAGGGAGGGCTAGAAGGAGGCAACAATTTTGGTCAGCTAACCGTTCAAGAAGCCGTAACGGATTCCAATGGCAGATTTTCCATACCTCCGTGGGGGCCGAAGAAAGTGCCGCGAGGCAAACTTCATTCGACGGAGCCCGGAATCATAATTTTCAAGAACGGGTACGAAGTTCTGGGCCGAAACAACCACGGTCCTGATAAAGAGCTTGCGACGGCGCCCGATCTCGTTCGCGTTGGCTGGAACGGAACTGTATTCAAGCTGAAGGAGTTCAAAGGCGATGTCAGGGCCTACAAGGAACGTGTTGGTTGGCTGGACACTGACCTTTGGGCCACGTTGATGGGCGCATCCACGCCATGCGCCTGGCGGGAAGCGCCGAAGTTAGTTGAGGCGATGGCAGCTCAACAGCGCATTTGGGAGAAAGCCGGAATTGAGGGTGGCTCCACGTTTTATTCCGAACTGACCGGTGACGAGGCGCGCCTGGCAAAAGCGGGGTGTGGCTCCGTGAGTCAATTCATTAGGGAGCATCAGGAATGAATAGACACTCGTCTGCGGCATTCGCGCTGACAACACTTCTCGTGTGGCCTCTCCATTCGGAAGCCTACAAAGAACTGACCCATGCCTTGATCTCGGAAAGCGCTGCAAACAGGTCGGTTCTCCGGGACCAGAACAAGTTGAATCAGCTCGGGTTGCTCTATCCCATTGCCTCGGACGCGCAGAAGTTTCCAAATCAGATTCAAGGCGACGAATTGGCGCCCAATGGCGATGCCTCCATTTTGAATCTGATCAAAGGTGGCGCAATTCATGAGGATGCTGATCCTCGCGCCCTGAACCATTTTTTTGATCCCTTGAACAATGCGCCGCTCACCATCCTCGGCTTTAGCTTCTTTGCAAATTCCTCACCAGATTGGGCGCTTGAGGATAACGGATCTATCCAATCGCAAGACAATTCATATAAGGACGCACGACAATATTTGTTTTACGCTCTGACGGCCTCGACGAAACCTGAGAGAGACGCAAGCTGGGGGTTGACGTTCCGGTCGCTTGGACAGGTCATACACCATCTTCAAGACATGGCGCAGCCTCAGCACGTGAGGAATGACGCTCACTTGGATAAGTACAGCAAGATTGTTGGCCTTCCCAATCCTCTGTACAACCCTAGTGAGTACGAAATTTACACGCACGACAAGGACGTACAACCCAACCTGCCTTATGCCGTTGGCTACCCGGATCCTGATCTTCCGTATCAAGGACTCAACCTCGCCATTTTTGATACGCCGAGGAAATTCTGGACGGAGGCAGACAGGCCAACGGACGGGCGCGGCCTCGCTCAATTCACCAATTACAATTTCTTCTCGGCAGGCAGCAATTTGAACAAGCACAAGTACGATTCGCCGGGAAATCGTACGTCGCTGCAATCCGTCGAAGATATTCAAGCGCTGTGCGCGAATGCTGTGCCGGTATGTCCTAATCAAAATCTGACCGGGCAGATGTCCTTTTACGGCAACTATGTAGAGGACAGATTGACGGGGCAGTCTTCGTTCAATTCCAGAGCTACAACTGAGTCGTTGTTCGATCAAAAGCTAATGGAGAAGGGCAAGCAGCCTGTTTACACGCTGAATAGATTTAATTTCGCTGCGGCGCACAGCTACCTGATTCCGCGGGCAGTTGCCTATTCAGCGAGCCTCATGAACTATTTCTTCCGAGGTCAGATGGAAATATCGCTGCCGGATGAGGGAGCATATTCAATTCTGGATCACGCCACGCCTAGCGGCAACGATCCGCAGACAGGTGGCTTCTCCCTCATCAAGGTGAAGCTCAAGAATGCGACACCGTCATCGGATCCAAACCAACCTATTGAACCCATGACGGCGGGTGCCGCGCCAATCTTGGTGGCCGTCGCAAAGTTCCATCGAAATCGCTGCTACCAGGCAAACCTCTCCGGCGAGTACGGCTCACCAGGCGTCGCTTGGGACCGCGATCCAAATGATCCAACTCGACCGTGCCGCGACCCGGTTGAAGAGATCGTTGTCTCAGAGCGCGCCGCCGTTCCAGTTGGGATTAATGTCTCCGAACAACCCGTAACCTTTGACTTCAGTCAGCACAAGATCCCGATCAGCGCAACTGATCTCTTCTTGCAGATTGTCTATAGGGGCCCGCTAGGGCAGGAGTCCGATGCCGTTGTAGTTGCCACGAAAGACATTTCAGAGCCTTCGTATCGATTCAACTACTCACATTGGGACCAGTTTGTGTATTGCGGCACCTGGCCAACCGTGAACACTGGTTCGTCGTGCCCGAACAGTTACGCACAGTGGTGCGCCCCAGCGTTCACCACTTTGGAAGCTTGTAACTTTGCCAATGGAACCACCGATAAATGGCAATTCGGCCCTGACACGAACTTCGTTTCGGGGTACGACCCGGCTACTTATTCGGTTCCTGAGGATACCGTCTCGAACATTCAGAACGAACTTCCGCTCACGCCGTCGATAACGATGGTTGCGCCTGTCGGGACCATGACCCGCACTGCCGTGTTGCTTGACGCCGTTCCGGCAAACAAGGGCTTGATCGTCAGTGAAACCCATGACCCAGAACACGATAATCACGTGTTCCTCTGGCTGACTGGCAGGAACATCGCGACGACGAACCAGCTCGAACACAGCACGAACACCCTTACCCCTTCGGTCACCTATCGACTTGCGAGGGGAATCTATGCGCCAGAGGTGTTTTATCAAGACCTTACTTCTCATACCGCGCCCACGGTTCCAGATTTGGTGATAGTGCCGTCGCAGATCAACTTTCACTAAATATCTGTCGGCAAGAGCGTGGCAAGGGGCCCGGGCGCCAGCTCAGGGTGGCCCGCCCGATGGTGAGATGGTTGCCCATCGCTGACAGCGACAGCATGGAATGAAGAAAATCGGAATTAGGCTGGGCGTCAATGTCGACCACGTCGCCACGATCCGGCAGGCGCGTGGCACCGCGTATCCCGATCCGCTGGACGCTGCCGTCCTCGCGCGCAAGGCCGGCGCGGCCAGCATCACGATCCACCTGCGCGAAGACCGCCGCCACATCCAGGACCACGACGTGGGCCGCATGATTCGCCGCTGCGGCCTGCCGGTGAACCTCGAGATGGCAGTGACGCCGGCGATGGTGCGCATCGCGTGTCGCGCTCGGCCTGAACATGTTTGCTTCGTGCCCGAGCGGCGCGCCGAGCTGACCACGGAAGGCGGCTTGGACGTTGCCGGCGCGCTGACAAAAGTCAGTGCCGCCCGCCGCAAGCTTGCTCGCGCCGGGATCGCGGTGGCGCTGTTCATCGACCCGGATCCGCGCCAGCTCGCGGCGGCGCTCAAGACCGGCGCGCCGCACCTCGAGATCCACACCGGCACCTATGCCGAGGCGAAGGGCGCTTCGGCGCGTCGCCGTGAATTGAAGCGCATCGAGCGCTTTGCGCGTGCCGCCGCTGCGGCCGGCTTTGAAGTCCACGCCGGCCACGGCCTGAATCTGGATAATGTCGGTCCCATCGCCGCCATCCCGGAAATCGTGGAGCTGAACATCGGCCACAGCATCGTCGCGCGGGCCCTGACCGTGGGTTTCGCGCAGGCCACGCGCGAAATGCACGCGGCCATGCAAGCGGCGCGGGGTCGTTGAGATGCCCCGCGCGCTCACTTCAAGATCCAAGGCGCGCGGGGGCCGGCCCAGAGCCGGCATCTACGGCATCGGCCTGGACGTGCTGCGCGTCAAGCGCATCGAGGCCGTGTACAAACGCCACGGCGAGCGCTTTGTCGAGCGCCTGCTGCACCCGCTGGAGCGCAAGGGATTCGACGCCGCCACGAAGAAAGCGCAATACCTCGCCAAGTCGTTTGCGATCAAGGAAGCCTTCGTCAAGGCGCTGGGCACCGGCTTCTTCGGCGTCGCGCACGACGACGTTGGCGCGATCCGCAAGGCCTCGGGCAAGCCGGAGTTCGTGTTCAGCAAGCGGCTGTCTGCGCGGCTGAAGAAACTCAAGATCAAGGCCACCCACATCTCGCTGTCGGACGAGGGCGGCATCGTCGGCGCAGTCGCCATCCTCGAGCGCTGATGCAAGACCGCAACCTGTCGCAGTTCATCGGCAACACGCCGCTCGTTCGCCTGGCGCGCCTGCCGGGCCTGGGCGACAACGTGCTGTACGGCAAGCTCGAGGGCAACAACCCTGCCGGCTCGGTGAAAGATCGTCCCGCCTACAGCATGATCCGCCGCGCGCTGGAGCGCGGCGAGATCAAGTCCGGGGACACGTTGATCGAGGCCACCAGCGGCAACACCGGCATCGCACTGGCGATGGTGGCTGCCACGCAGGGCCTGCGCATGGTGCTGATCATGCCGGAGCACTTGTCGGTGGAGCGCCGCGCGGTCATGAAGGCCTTCGGCGCGCAGATCATCCTCGTCACGCAGGCCCAGGGCATGGAATACGCCCGCGACCTCGCGCTGAAGATGCAGGCCGAAGGCAAGGGCAAGGTGCTGGACCAGTTTGCCAACCCGGACAACCCGCGCGCGCACTACGAGGGCACGGGTCCCGAAATCTGGCGCGACACCGAAGGGCGCATCACGCACTTCGTCTCGTCCATGGGCACCACCGGCACGATCATGGGGTGCTCCCGTTATCTGAAGGAGAGGAACCCGAAGGTCCAGGTCATCGGCGTGCAGCCCGATGGCGAATCCTCGATTCCCGGAATCCGCAAGTGGCCGCAAGCCTACCTGCCGAAGATTTTCGACCGCGCGCGCGTGGACCGCGTGATCGAGGTCGCAACCGAGCCGGCGAACGACATGATGCGCACGCTGGCCGCCACCGAAGGCTTGTTCTGCGGCCCCTCGGCGGGCGGCACGGTGTACGCCGCGCTGCAGCTCGCGCGCGAACTGAACGGCGCCATGATCGTCGCGATCATCCCGGACCGTGGCGACCGTTACATTTCCACCGGAGTGTTCCCGTCGTGATCCGCGAATCGATCCTGGTGTTCGATATCGAGACCGTGCCCGACCTCGAGACCGGCCGGCGCCTGCACGACCTCCAAGGGCTCGCCGATGCCGGCGTGCTCGAGGCAATGGCGTCGCTGCGCCTGCAGGCGCGAGGCAACGACTTCCAGCCCGCGCACCTGCACCGCATCGTGGCGATCTCGGCCGTGCTGCGCACCGCCGAGACCTTCAAGATCTGGTCACTGGGCGAGCGCGATTCCGGCGAAGGTGAGCTGGTGCAGCGCTTTTTCGAGGGCATCGACAAGTTCCGGCCGACCCTCGTGTCCTGGAACGGCAGCGGCTTCGACCTGCCGGTGCTGCACTACCGTGCGCTGAAGCACGGCATCGCCGCGCCGCGCTACTGGGATTCCGGCCAGTTTGACCGCGAGACCAAGTGGGACAACTACCAGAGCCGCTACCAGTACCGCCACACCGACCTGATGGACGTGCTGGCGATGTACCAGGCGCGCAACAACGCACCCCTGCACGAAATCGCCGTGCTGCTGGGCCTGCCGGGCAAGCTCGGCATGGACGGCTCGCAGGTCTCGGGCGCGTTCCAGGCCGGCAAGATCGACGAGATCCGCGCGTACTGCGAGACCGACGTGCTCAACACCTACCTCATCTACCTGCGCTTCCTGCTGATGCGCGGCCTGCTGGATGCGGCCAACCACGCGGCGGAAGTGGATCGTGCGCGCAAGTACCTCGCCGCCAGCGGCGCCACGCACTGGAAGGAATTCCTCACCGCGTGGAATTAACCGCAGAGGTTGTCGACCTCGCCAGCGATGGCCGCGGGGTCGCCAAGGTCGAGGGCAAGGCCACCTTCATCAGGGGCGCGCTGCCGGGCGAACGCGTGCGCTACCGGCTCCGCCGCCGCGGCAAGGCGGTGGACGAGGGCGAGCTTGTTGCCGTCGAGATGCCTTCCGCGGAGCGCGTGGTTCCGCAGTGCAAGCATTTCGGCCTCTGCGGCGGCTGCAGCCTGCAGCACCTGTCGCCGGAAGGGCAGTGGGCGTTCAAGCAGAAGCAATTGCTGGATGCGCTCGAGCGCATCGGCAAGGTGGTGCCGGTGGTCGTCGCGCCGCCGATTACCGGTAACGCCTGGGGTTACCGCCGCCGTGCGCGCCTGTCGGTCAAGCACGTGCCGAAGAAAGGCGGCGTGCTGGTGGGTTTCCGCGAGGCCGACAGCCCCTACGTCGCGATGATCGACAGCTGCATCGTGCTGGATCCGCGCGTGGGCCTGAAGCTGAAGGAGATTACCGACTGCGTCGAGCAGCTTGATGCGAAGACCCTGGTGCCGCAGATTGAAGTCGCCGCTGCCGAGACCGTGGCGCTCGTGTTCCGCGTGATGCAGCCGCCGACGCCCCATGATCTTTCCACGCTGCGCGCCTTCGGCAAGGCGCAAGGCTTCGAGATCTACACGCAGACCGCCGGCCTCGACACCGTGAAGGCGCTGAACGAATCCGCGCCAGAGCTGTTCATCACGCCCGACGGCAGCGCGCTGAAACTGGTGTTCCGGCCCACCGACTTCGTACAGGTCAACGATGCCGTGAACCGGCAGATGGTGCGCCAGGCGCTGGCCTGGCTGGACCTCGCGCCCGGCGCGAAAGTGCTGGAGCTGTTCAGCGGCCTGGGCAATTTTTCGCTGCCGCTCGCGGCGGCCGGCGCGCAAGTGACCGCGGTGGAAGGCGATGTGGCCCTGGTCGCGCGGGCGCGCGAGAACGGCAAGCGCAATGGCCTCGACATCCGTTTCGAGGTGGCCAACCTGTTCGAGCCGGACCCGAAGGTGGACTGGCTGGCCGCACGCTACGACGCCGCGCTGGTGGATCCGCCGCGCGCGGGCGCGCGCGAGATCCTGCCGGCGGTGGCGGATGGCGCGGCGAAGCGCATCCTTTATGTGTCCTGCCATCCCGGCACGCTGGCGCGCGATGCGGACTATCTCGTGCACGAGCGTGGCTACACACTCGCACGGGCCGGCATCCTCGACATGTTCCCGCACACCAACCACGTTGAATCCATGGCGTTGTTCGAAAAGAAATAGATGGGCATCGAGATCGAGCGCAAGTTTCTGCTGGCCAGTGACGGCTGGCGCCGGCAGGTCAGCCGCTTCACGGCGATGCAGCAGGGCTACCTGGCGGGCGAGGGTGGCAAGGCCTCCACGCGCGTGCGCATTGAGGGTGAGGCGGCCAACCTCAACATCAAGGCGGCGGTGGTCGGCAGCACGCGCGCCGAATACCAGTATGCGATCCCGCTGGCGGAGGCCCGCGAGCTGCTGGCGACACTCTGCGCCGGCGTGCTGGAGAAGACGCGCCACTATGTCGAGCGCGAGGGCCTGACCTGGGAGATCGACGAGTTCGCCGGCGCCAACGCCGGGCTCGTGGTCGCGGAGCTGGAACTGTCGCGCGCGGACCAGCCGTTCGGCAGGCCCGAGTGGCTTGGCCGCGAAGTCACGGACGACCGCCGCTATTACAATCACCACCTCGCGCTGCATCCGTATTCCACCTGGCCCGGACAAGGCTCGACATGAAACGCATCGACATCGACTTGTCGAAGCAGGTGCTGCGGCTCTACGACGGCAGCCGGCTCGTGCGCGAGTACCCGGTTTCGACCGCGGCGCGCGGCTCCGGCGAGAAGAACGGCAGCCTGCAGACGCCGCGCGGGCGCCACAAGGTGCGCGCCAAGATCGGCGCCGGCGCCGCACACGGCACCGTGTTCGTGGCGCGCCGGCCCACCGGTGAGACCTGGTCGCAGGCGCTGCACGACCAGTTTCCCGGCCGCGACTGGATCCTCACGCGCATTCTCTGGCTCTCGGGCCTGGAGCACGGTCGCAACCGCCTGCGCGATGTGGATACCATGCGCCGCTACATCTATTTGCACGGCACGCCCGACACGACGCAGCTCGGCGCGCCCGGTTCGCATGGCTGCGTGAGAATGAGCAACAACGACATCGTCGAGCTGTTCGGCATGGTCGAACCCGGAGTGCCGGTTGAAATCTTCGAGTAGGCGCGCGAGCAAGACCATCGGCCCGCTGATGGGCGATGTCGCCGGCCTTGCGCTCACTGCCGAGGACCGCGAGGTGCTGAAGCATCCGGCCATCGGCGGCGTGATCCTGTTCGCCCGCAATTACAGCGATCCGCAGCAGCTCGCGGCGCTGTGCAAGGACTTGCTGAAGCTCAAAAAACCGCGCCTGCTGCTGGCGGTGGACCACGAAGGCGGGCGCGTGCAGCGCTTCCGCGTGGGTTTCTCGCGCATCCCGGCCATGCGCACGCTCGGCGCGCTGTATGAGGAAGACCGCCGCAAGGCGCTGGCCGAATCGAGGAAGTGGGGCCGCACCATCGGCCGCGAGCTCGCCGCCTTCGGCATCGACCTGTGCTTTGCGCCCGTGCTGGACCGCGACACCGGCAAGAGCCAGGTGATCGGTGATCGCGCATTTGCCTCGGACCTGCCGACCCTGATTGCACTGGCGCGCTCCTTCACGAAAGGTCTGGCCTCCGCCGGGCTCGCCGCCACCGGCAAGCATTTCCCGGGCCATGGCGCGGTGATCGCCGATTCGCACGCCGAGCTGCCGGTGGATGGCCGGCGCCGCGAGGAGATCGAGGCCACCGAGCTGGTGCCGTTCAAGGCGCTGATCGAGGACAAGATCCCCTCGCTGATGCTCGCGCACGTGCGCTACCGCGCCGTGGACGAAGTGCCGGCCAGCCTGTCGCACCGCTGGATCCAGGACATCCTGCGCAAGCAGCTCAAGTACGACGGCGCGCTGCTATGCGACGACCTGTCCATGGGGGGGGCGCACGTTGTCGGTGACATCACCGAGCGCACGCGGCTGGCGCTCGCGGCCGGCTGCGACATGGCGCTGATCTGCAATGACCGGCCGGGCCTGCTGAAGGTGCTGGCGGACCTGCCGCGCGTGCGGCGCCAGGCCTCGAGCCGCCGGCTGCGCAAGCTCTACCGCAGGCGCATCCGATGACGCCGCTGCGCGAAGCCCAGGCCGTGCTCGGCAACGCGGACTGCCTTCACGACGAGAAAGCCGTGCAAGGCGCCTATGACCGGCTTGCCGCCGCGATCACCCAGGAGTACCTGGCGGCAAACCCGCTGGTGCTGTGCGTGATGGTCGGCGGGCTTGCACCCACTGGCGAGATCACCGGGCGCCTGCGCTGGCCCTTCGAGCTCGACTACCTGCACGCCACGCGCTATCGCGGCGCCACCGAGGGCGGGGGCCTGGTGTGGAAGCGCCAGCCCGAGGCCAAGCGCATCGAGGGCAGGGACGTGCTGGTCATCGACGACATCCTCGACGAAGGCCACACGCTGGTCGCGATCCGGCAGGCGATTGCGCAGTTCCGGCCCAAATCGCTGAAAGTCTGCGTGCTCGCCGAGAAGCTCCACGACCGGCGCGCCGCCGGCGCGCACGCGGAGTTCATCGGCCTGACGGTCGAGGACCGTTATGTCTTTGGCTGCGGCATGGATTACAAGGAATACTGGCGGCAGCTGCCGGCCATCTACGCGGTGAAGAATCGATGAAGGCCGGGTGCGCCGTCGTCCTGCTGTTGATGCTTTCGTCGCTTCAGGCGGGCGCGGTCGAAGAGCTCGGCTGGAGAGAGGCCAACCACCGTTCCGCGCAGGTGATCAAGGAAAAGGGCTACACAGCCCAGGCGGCTGACCTGGCCCGCGCCGCCTTCGACCTGTATGCCACGCAAAGCCCCCACTACGATGCGCGCACGCACGCGCAGTTGTTGCTCAACGCGGTGGATGCGCGTGTACGCGCGAATGGCGTCCTGAAAGGGCTGGCCGAATTGGATGGTGGAGTCGAACTCATCGCGCAGAAGAGTGGCACCGAAGACTCGCTGTTCCTGGACCTGTGGCGGGAGGGCATTCGCCTCAGTGCACAATCGGCTGAAGGCGAAGGCTTCGCAGATGGGTACTACAAGCGGGCGGAGGCCCTGGCCTTGCGGCTCTGGGGTGAACTGGACCCCCGCGTGGCTGAACTCCGGATGACGATGGCCAAGGACATGCGCAAGTTGAAGGGTTATGAGTGGACCACGGCCAAATACCTGGATTTGCGCGAGCAGGCGGCCAGGGTAGGAGAGGAGTCGGTTCCGGTCCTGCGCATCGACATTGACCTAGCGGTCCTTGACGTCGAGTTCCGCAAGTTCACCGCTGCGATCCCCATATACCGCTCCGTGATCGAGCGTATCGGGATGCGCAACGATCCGGATCGGCAACTCCTCCTGCAATCCACCTATGCGCAGCTGGAAATCGCATGCGAAGAGTTGCACGACAAGGAATGTGCTTCTGATGCGAGTAAGGCCCGGGTGAAGGCGGCGGTACCCGAAGTTCAGGAGTTGATACCGCTGGTACGGGTTGCGCCCCAATATCCACGCGGCGCCATCAGGGAAAACGTGGAGGGGTGGGTTGTCCTCCTCGTCAAGATCGACGCCGTGGGCGAAGTTCTCGAAGCCACAGTGTTCGATTCTTCCCCTCCGGGCAGGTTCGAAAAGGCCGCGCTCGAAGCGGTGCGAAAATGGAAATTCAAGCCCAGGGTCGTCGATGGCAAGCCCGTCGGCGTGACCGGATCGCAGCGATTCACGTTCGAAATGCGGAAGTGAAGAAGGCATGAAGAAAATTGCAGTGATCGGCGGCACCGGCATGAACCAGTGGCCGGGCCTCGAGGTGTTGCGCGAGCAGAAAGTCGACACGCCGTATGGGGTGCCCGCTGCGCCGTTGATCCACGGCCGGCTGGCCGGCGCCGAGGTGATCTTCCTCGCGCGCCACGGCAGCGGCCACAAGTACCCGCCGCACCTCATCAACTACCGCGCCAACCTGTGGGCGCTGAAGCAGGCCGGTGCACAGGCCGTCGTCGCCATCGCAGCGGTCGGCAGCATGGCGCGCAATCTGCCGCCCGCCGCGGTCGCCGCGCCGAAAGACCTTGTCGATTACACCCACGGCCGCGCCCACACCTATTCGGACAGCCAGGAAGCCGAGCTGCAGCACGTGGACTTCAGCGCGCCGTACACGCCTTCCCTGCGCAAGCTGCTGCTGGCTGCGGCGCGCAAGGCGAAAGTGAAACTGGTGGATGGCGGCGTGATGGGCGTGACACAGGGCCCGCGGCTGGAGTCCCCGGCCGAGATCCGCCGCCTCAGGCGCGACGGGTGCACCATGGTCGGCATGACCTCGATGCCCGAGGCCGCGCTCGCGCGCGAGCTGGGCCTGGACTACGCCTGTCTCGCGTTGTCGGTGAACTGGGCTGCGGGCCTGGGCAGCGGCGACATCCACGGCGAGATCGAGAAGTACATTGCGGATGGCATGCGTAAAGTGCAGGCCATCCTGACGAAGGCGTTACGGGAGTAAGACCATGAAGCGTGCTGCCGCTGCAATCGTGACCCTCGTGCTCACCGGTTGCGCCAGCGCGCCGCCCGCCGGCCCCGCGCCGCGTGCCTGCGGTCTCGCCGAGTTCGGCGAGGCGCCCGGCATCATGTTGCCGAATCCGCCCGCGAAAAAAAATCCCACTTCGGACAAGTCCGCGCCGGCACAGGTTGCCGCGCCGTTCGAGGTCGGCAAGGGCACCGGCGAAGCCGGCAAGTGGTACGACGCCGCACCGGGCTGGAAAGCCTGGCGCCTGTGGCTGCGCTCGGATGCTTCGCGGACGATGTCGGTGCACTTGCAGCCTTTCGACCTGCCGGCGGGTGCGGAGTTGTGGGTTTGCGCGCCGGACGGCACGACCCGGCAGGGGCCCATTGGCGGCCGCGGTCCGGCCGGCAGCGGCGAGTTCTGGTCGGCTACCGCCCGCGGACCCGAGATCTGGCTGGAGGTACTGGTGCCGGCGCGTGACAAGGACGCCGTAAAGCTGGCCGTCGACAAGGCTTTTGGCGGCCTGCGCTGAACGGCGCTATGATCGAGGTGAGGGGTCCGGGAGAATCCGTATAAACGTCTTCGGTTCAATCATTTAGAGCACATAGCTCATGAAACGCATCATTGTCCTCAACGCCAAGGGTGGCTGCGGCAAGACCACCATCGCCACCAATCTGGCCAGCGGTTATGCGATTCGCGGCTTCAAGACTGCGCTCATCGACTACGACCCGCAGGGATCTGCCATGCAGTGGCTGTGCGCGCGCGAGGCGAGCCGGCCCCCGATCCAGGGCATCGCCATCCACGACGCCAGCCGCGTGCCGCTGGCCGGCGCCTGGCAACTGAAAGTGCCGCGCGAAACCCAGCGCGTGGTGGTGGACACGCCCGCCGGCCTGCGCGCGCTCGATCTCGCCGGACGCATCACCGCCGATGACCTGCTGCTCCTGCCGATCCAGCCGTCCGCCATCGACATCCGCGCCAGCACCGACTTCATCCGCGACCTGCTGCTCAGCGCGCGCCTGCGGCCCGCCGACCGGCGCCTCGCCCTGATCGGCAATCGCACCAAGCGCGGCACCGCGTTCCACGCGCTGAAAGGCTTCCTCGATAACTTCCAGATCCCGGTGCTCGAGCACCTGCGCGATGCGCCGGCCTACGTCACCGCGGCCGAACTGGGCCTGGGCGTCGGCGAATTGCCGCCGCAGCAGTCGCGACTGCACCGCAACGCCTGGCAGAACGTGCTGAACTGGCTGGAAGGTGGCCAGGCGCCGCGGCCGCCGAGCGATCCGGTTCACGTCGAGCAGGTTGCCCCCGTCGGCTCCGTGCCGGCCTTCCTCGTGAAGCAACTGGATCTCGTGCCGGCAATCGAGACGCCACCGAAGATCGACCCGAAGGACTTGAATTGAACCGCTTGCTCGCAGCACTCACGATTGCGCTGGCGCTGGCCGGTTGCGCCGAATGGCGTGGCGCCGGCAAGGAGATTGCCGCCACCGGCAGGGACGTCGGTCACGCCGTGAAAGATGCGGCGGTCGAAGTCGGGCACGAAAGCGCCAAGGCCGGGAAGAAGCTGGGCAAGGCCACCGAAGAAGCGGCGCACGAGGTGCACGAGGACCTCAAGAAATAGAGAAGCTTTCTTCCCTACTTTTTCTTCTTCTTCGCCGGCTTCGGCGCCACATCCACCCTCGTCACCTGAACGAGCACGCCGAGCTTCGCGCCATCGAGGTGGTGCAACTCGTCGCGCTTCACGCGGCGCTTCTCGCGCAGGCGATAGCTCACGAGGTTGCCGCTGCCGGTCACCTGCGTGGACACGAGATCCGCATCCACGTGCAGGAAGCGCCCGGCGAGCAGCGCGACGGTGCCGTCGACGGGATACACCGCGGTGCTGCCGGCGTCCGTGTTCGAGGTGAGCGCCGTGCCGTAATGCAGGTGCAGCGCGATGCCGCGGTCGGCGGGCGGATCTTTCTGCAGCCAGGACAGGCGCAGCAGCGGCTGGTGGTTGCGGCTGTTGCGCAGGTGCGCCCAGGCTTCGCCAAGGCCGAACTGCTCCTCCGGCAGCATCTCGATGCCGGCCGCGCGCAGCGCCGTGGCGTCGTAGGGTTCCAGCGCGCCTTTCACGTTCGGGACTTGCAGCGCGAGCGGCGATTCGTCGGCCACGCCAGTCTTGTCGGCGAACAGGATCAGGTCCACGCGATAGCGCCCGGCCTGCGCGGTGCCGGCGGCGGCGAGCAGCATCAGTGCAAGTACGGCGTGCGGGCGGATCACTTCTTCGCATTCTCCATCGGTTCGCCGGCCATCGGTTCGCCGGCCATCGGTTCGCCGGCCAGTGTAGCCAACAAGCGCTGCGCGGCGGCCGCGCGGCCCTCGGGCGCTTCCAGATGCTCGAAATACTGCAGGCGCTTCTGGCCCTCGAGGCGATAAGTCTTCGCCTGCGCCTGGATCAGCTTGATCAGCCGGCGCGGGTCGATTTTCGGTTGCGCGGCAAAATCCAGGGTGATGCCGCGCGGCCCGGCGCGCAGCTTGGTCACGCCGAGCGCGCTGGCCGCGATGCGCAGGCGCGTGACCTCGGCCAGGTTCAGCGCGGGGGGTGGCAGGCTGCCGAAGCGGTCCACCATCTCGACTTGCAGTTCAGCCAGCGCATCGGCATCGGCGGCCTCCGCCATGCGCTTGTACAGCGTCAGGCGCGTGTGCACGTCGGGGATGTAATCGTCGGGCAGCAGGGCCGAGAGCCCCAAGTCGATCTCGCAGGCGGTTTCGCCGTAGGGCGCATCGCGCAGGTCGCCGGATTTCAGGCTGCGCACGGCCTCGGCCAGCAGGTCCGCGTACAGCGTGAAGCC
>JAYUGN010000298.1:0-22863 GCA_043767605.1 Gammaproteobacteria bacterium | reverse complement strand
CGCCGGCCGGCGCCAGCGTGCGGCCCGCGTTCAGCAGCGTGCCGTCGCCGCCGACCACCACGGCGAGATCGCAGCGGCGCGCGATTTCGGCGCGACTGGCCAGCGCAACGCCGCTGCCGGCGGTGGCCCCGGGGGCGCCGCGCTCGACCAGCACCTCGCAGCCCCGCTTGCGCAGGTGCCGGCACACCGCGCGAACGGTGGCGGCGACACGCGGGTCGCGCTTGCCGATGACACCGACAGTCTGGAATTCGCTCATGCAGCGAAACGTACCATTCGCGGCGACGCGGAGCTAATTCGACGCCCGAGGTCGAGCCGCTAGCGTGTGCGGGTCGTGAAGTAGCCGGTCACGCCGCCGGCCTTGATCGAGGTCTTGGTGTAGCCCAGGGACGTCGTGGTCGAGGTGTGGCGCACCTGCAGCGTGTCGCCCGGGTTGAGCGTGCCGTTGGCGTGCGTGAAGGCGCCGTCGTTGACGCTGTAGTCCAGGCCCGCGGCAGGCACGACAGCGACGGCCGTGTTGAAGCCGGCCAGCGTGATCACCTCGGAGGTGATCGTGGTGCCCGGCTCGACGCCGGACTGGGTGGCGAAGCCGAAGGCCTCCGGCGTACGGTCCAGCGACGAGGTCTGCGAGCGGAATTCGGCGGAGTAGGTGCCCACGGTCACGGTGCTGGTCGTCCAGGTGCCTGCCGCGGTCGCGCTGACCTGGCGCACACGCAGGCTCTGGCCGCTGCCGAGGGTGCCGGCTGTCGAGGTGAATGCGCCGCCGTCGAGGCTGTACTGGCCGTTCGCGACGCTCACGCTCGTGGCAGCGTCGATGCCGGCGATGGTCCTGGCTTCGCTGGTGACGAAAACATTGGTAGCGACGCCAAGGCGTTCGATGAACGTGAAGGCATCGGGCGTGTCGTCGTGCGGCAGCGTGGCGGTCGTGGTCGAACGGAACGCGGTGGAGTAAGTACCCACGGTGATGGTGCTGACGGTGGCCGCGCCGGGCGTGCTGGCGCTGAGATGGCGCACCTGCAACGTCTGACCCGCCGTGAGGGTGCCGCTGTCACCGGTGAACGCGCCGCCGTCGATGCGGTACTGGCCGTCGCTCACGCGCACCGCGACCGGGACATTGATGCCGGTGATGGTGACGGACGCGCTCGACACCATTACGCCGGGCGCCACGCCGGTGCGCTCGGCAAAGGTGAATGCCGCCGGCGTCGTGATCGCCTCGGAGATCGTCACGCGACCCGCGTTCTGGCTGCGATGCGCGAATGCATCGACCGCCTTCACCGTCGCCACGTAACTGCCCCGGGTCGCATACGTGTGGTCGATGCTGGCACCGGCCTGGCTCACGACGTCACTGCCGTCGCCGAAATCGAAGACGTACTTGCGAATGGCGTCCCCGTCGGCATCGCGGGTCTGGCCCGCATCAAAATGCACCGCGAGCGGAAACGTTCCGGACGCGGGTGTCGTCGCGAGCCGTGCGACGGGCGGGCTGTTCGGCTGCGCCGGCAGGCTGCCGACGGCCAGCTTCACGGCGTTGCTGAGCGGGCCCTCGCCACGGCTGTTGAGCGCGGCGATCCTGTAGTAGTAGTCGGTGATCAGCGGCGAGGTCGCCGTGTCGTCGTAGAACACGGTCGGATTGGCGCTGGCCACGAACGTTTCGGTGCCCGGCGCAGTGCCGCGATAGACCTTGTACCCGACGATGTCGTCGCCGCCGTTGTCGGGCACCTTCCAGACCAGGCGCGCGCGGGTGGCGTCGCGGCCCGAGCCATTGAGGCAGGCGGCGGCGGGCGCCACCGGCGCAACGCTGTTGAGCTGCGGGCTGGGCGCGTCGTCGAAGGTGCGGTACAGGCTGCGGCCTCCGGACTGGCGCAGGATCGTGGCCTTCGACTCGTCGTTGATGCGCAACAGGTATGCCGGTACGGCGCCGGGCGCGAAGATGTCGGTGAGGATGTTGACGAACGTTGGCAGGTCGGTGGTACGGGGCGTGCCGGTGAGGATGCAGCTTTCGGCCACGCAGCCGTCGTCGAAGGCGAACAGCACGCGGCCCTTCTCGTCGAGCGTGATCTCGTTGAAGTCGAGCAGGTTGCGGTTCTCGATCGCGGTGGCCCCACCGAGTGCGATGCCGCCGCGGCCCTGCACGGGATCGTCGGGCGTGGCGTTGACCGTGTGCCAGGTCAGGCCACCGTCGTAGGTCATCGCGAGGTACGGGTACCAGACGCCCTGGAAATCGGTGTTCTGGAAATTGCCGCCCGGCGTCGAGGTGCCGATGAAGGCGCAGGCGGCGCGATCGGGATCGCCCGCCACTGCCGACGGAAACACGGCGCGCACGACGCCCTTCGCGTAGCCGATGTCGCGGTCATTGCGCCATGAGTTGCCATGGTCGCGGGTGACGGCGGCATGCGCGTGGCCGTCGCCGCTGATGTAGCAGAAGTAGACCGTGCCGTCGGCGCCTATGCCCACCGAAGGATCGCCGTCGCCAGCGGCCACGCCGGGCAGGCGGCGCACTTGCCACGTGAAGCCGCTGTCCTGCGAGACGATCAGCGAGGGTTGCCCGCCGCAATTGCCCAGCGGCACGTAGACCGTGCCGTCCGGGGCGACCTTGACGTGGCCGTGGATGTACGGAGTCCAGCCGTCGCAGTCGGCGGCCGTGACCAGCACCGACTCGCCGGTGAACGTATCGCCGCCGTCATCGCTGCGGATGCAGAACGCCGCGGCGACCGACTGTGAGCAGAAGTACACGGCGCGCCTTGAGCCCGTCGCCGGCCAGCTCGGCATGGCGCCCGCCGGCAGCGTGGCCGAGTAAGGACCGGCGCCGACGCTCTGGTGGTCGATGCCGCCGTTTGCCGTGGTGGGCGACTGGGTCCAGTGCGCGCCGTCGTCGTCGGTATAGAGGAAGATGCTGTGGCCGAGCGCCGGCTGCAACTGCGACACGAACGTGCGGCCGGTCGCCTGGTCCGTGAAGAGAATCGGGTCGTTGGTGTTGACCTGCGAGTTGGGATCGGAGACTTCGTCCCACAGCGCATCGCAGCACTCGGGCTGGGGCGGGGACTGCGCATCGCCGAACGTCGTGCGCAGCGTGTGCGTGAAGCCCAGGGTGAAGGCGCGCTGCGTGCGCGGGTTGTAGCCGATGTTCATCTCGGCCTCGAGCTCGTTGCCGAGATTCGCGGGCGTGGGCTGCGGGATGAAGCGAGGCGCCGGGCCGGCGGCGCGCGTGCCAGTCTGGTCGGCGAGCAGCGTCACGGTGGCGTTGAGGATCTCTGGCGAGGGCTGCAGCGGAACGATGCGCAGCGTGTAGACGCCGCGGCCGGCCGGAATCGATACGGTGACCGGGTCGCGTTCGGTGCGCTTGTAATCGATGACGGTACCGGAGGCATCCAGCACATACAGGCCGTAGGCATCGAAATTCGCGACCGGCCAGCGGACGTTGACGAGCACCAGGTCGCGCGGATGCGTCGCGCGCCAGTCGGCGGGCAGGTCTACGGTCAGCGCGTAATCATCGCAGTCCACCGAACTCGTCACCGGCAGGCCCGAGCCGGTGCAGGCCGGGTTCGCCACGGCCGAGTTGTTCTGCGCCGCGAACGGCCCGGAGGTGTAGGTGAGCGTGCGGTTGGCCGCGCTCAGTGTCCCGGACGCCGGTGTTGCGGCCGGGGCCGCGAAGCTGGCGACAAGCGCGGCCAGCGCGGTGCAGCCGATCAGCCTGTGCAGCGTCATTGAAGTTCCTGCTATTTCGTGCGCGTGGTGAAGGTGCCGGTGACGCCACCGAGCTTGCGGTGACCTCCTTCCAGAGGCGGGCCGCGCCACATGACCGAATATTCATATCGCACGGGGCAACGCGTGTCGACGCACCGAGTTACTTCTACTAAATTTTAACGAGCACTCGTGCCGCGAGCGTGCGGCTGACACATTTAATCGTTCCGGCTGAGCCGAAATTACTAATCGACGAATCCCGTGGCCGTGCAAGAATGCCGCCCCATTGGGTGACCTGACTCACCTATCACATATTCCCCGGTTTAGGAGTCGAAATGAAAAGGTTTGCTGCAATTTCCCTGATGGGTGCCGCGTTCGCAACGGTTTCTGGCTCGGTGCTGGCCGCGGGCCAGCAGTTGAACGCAACGATGAATGTCACGGCTGACGTGACCGCCTCCTGCACCAATGTTTCCACCGGCGACATGAACTTCGGCACGGCCGGCCAGCTTGACATGGACGACGTGCAGACCGTGGCCATCTCGGTGACCTGCGACAACGGCGCCACCTACACGGTCGAGCTTGACTACGGCATCCAGCCGAACGCCACCCTGCGTCAGCTCGCAGACGCAAACTCCGGCGAGTTCATGGATTACGACATCTACCAGCCGAACGCGACGGGCGGCCAGCAGCAGACCACGCTGTGGGGCACGGCTGCGAACAGCGAGGCTTATGCCCACACGGGTTCGGGCGCGGCCCAGACCCTGACCGCCACTGGCGTGCTGCATCGCGCGTCCGGCACCTCGCCGGGCACGTACAGCGACGCGGTGAGCGTGACGCTGAACTTCTAAACCGCACACGGGCATAATCCGCGGATGCGTAATTGGCATTCGAGGGCGGCGGCAATGTCCGCCGCCCTTTTTGTTTGTGCGAACCTCTTGCCGGCGGCTGCGCAGGCCGCCGCGCAGTTTTCGGCCGAGCCACTTTTGCTGAATCTGCCGGCCGGCAAGCGCGCGGCCTCGCTGACGCTCGGCAACCGCGGCGGCCAGCCGGTGACGGTGCAGGCCGACCTGCTGTCCTGGAACCAGGACAGCGGCGAGGACGCGTACGCGCCGGACACGGAGCTGCGGGTGTCGCCGCCGATCTTTTCGCTGGCACCCGCGGCGGTCCAGGTTGTTCGCGTCGGGCGGCTCAAGCTCGGCGCAGCGCCGGTGCGTGAAATCGCCTATCGGCTGAAACTGGCTGAAGTCCCGGACGCCAGCGCGCTCAAGCTGGGGGCTGTCACCACGATCATGCAGCTGACCTTCCCGGTGTTCGTGCCGCCGGCCGACCGCAAGGCCGCGCCGAAACTGGAAGCCAGCGCAACGGTGCTCAACGATGGCCTCGTGGTCGACATCGTCAACAGCGGCCTCGTGCACGGCAAGCTCACGGCGCTGCGCACGGTGCAGGAAGGCGCGGTGCTGCACGAGCGCGCGCTGAATTACTACGTGCTGGCGGGCGCCAGGCGGCAGCTGCCCTGGCCGGAGGCTCTGAAGTTGGCGAAACCCGGTGCGGTGCAGTTGCAACTTCAGCTTGAAGGCCGCAATCGCACGATCACGCTGCCCTTGACGCTCGCCCCCTGATTGCCGCCGCAGGTATTCAGGCTTAACTCGTGAATCGGGGGAAACCCGCGCTGCGGGCTGCGCTGCTGCTCGGCCTGATCGTCCCCGCCGCCGCGGCGGCGGCGCCGGCCTCGCGCACGCTGCTCGCGCAGGCGCCCGGCTTCAATCTCGTCACGCCCGTCCCCCGGATCGAGCCGCTGTTCTATTCGGTGAGCTTGAACGGCCAGGCGCTTGGCGAAACTTTACTGCTGCGCCTGGGTGATGGCCGCCTGGCCGCGCGCCAGGACGACTGGCGGGCCTGGCACCTGAAACCCCCGCGGCAGGCCGCCATCGAGGTCGAAGGCGAGTCCTACTGGGTCCTCGACGGGCTGCCGGGTTTTACGGCCGAGCTGGACGCCCACCTGCAGAAGGCCAGCTTGCGCGTGGCACCGCAGGCTTTCGCTGAATCGCGCTTCAGCGGCCGCGTGCGCCCGCTGTCGCAGCCCAGCCGGCCTGACGGCCTGGGCGGGTTTCTGAATTACCAAGCGGTGGGCACGAACAGCCGTTCCGACGGTTTTGGTGACACCACCGACGTCAATGGCGAGGTCGAAGCTGACCTGTTCAACCGCTGGGGCGTCGCCACCAGCGAGTGGGTGGGGCTCGGCCTCAATCGCTCCGAACCTGACAGGGGTCTGCCCACCCGCGACATCGTGCGGCTCGATTCGGCTTTCCGCCGCGACGACCCCGAAGCCATGACCACGCTGCGGATCGGCGATGGCGCCGGCAAGGGCGGGCTGTGGGGCCGCGCGGTGCGCTTCGGCGGCTTGCAGTGGTCGCGCAATTTTTCCACGCAGCCGGATTTCATCACCTTGCCGCAGCTCTCGCTGGCGGGCGAAAGCGCACTGCCCTCGGTGCTCGACCTGTATGTGGACGGCGTGCGGCGCCAGTCGTTGAGCGCGCCGCCGGGACCATTCGTGGTCGAAAACATTCCGGCGGTGAACGGCCTGGGCGAAGTGCAGCTGGTGGTGACCGACCTGCTGGGCCGGCAGCAGACGTTGAGCGCGCCGTACCTGTCGGGCCCCCAGCAGTTGCGCGCCGGCCTGCACGACTATTCCTGCGAAGCGGGCGTGCTGCGCGAGAACTTCGGCCGTCTCAGCGACGACTACGGACGCTTCGCCGCCACCGGCCTGCACCGCTACGGTTTCACCGATGCTTTCACCGGCGAGGCGCGGCTCGAGGCCCGCGGCGGTGGCGGCCAGACGGCGGGCCTGGGCGGCGTGCTGGCGGTGCCGCACCTGGGCGTGGTTTCCGCAGCCGGCGCTTACAGCCGCGAGAGCAACCGCAATGGCGAACTCGGCCTGCTGGCCTGGGAACGGACCACCCGCCGCAGCTTCAGCATTGGCGCGCGCGCGCAGTTCACATCAGCCGGCTTCAGCCAGACCGGCTCGGCCGTGGACATTCCGCCGCCCTCACGCCTGCTGGCCGCCAACGCCGGCATGGGACTGGGGCACTACAGCACCGCCGGCGTCGGCTACGTGAACCAGAAGAACCGCTCGGGCATCGCCGACACCGAGGCCCTGACCGCCCGTGTCTCGATGCGACTGGGCACCGGCTCGCTGTCCCTGCTGGTGTTCGATCGCCTGCAGCCGGATCCGGATTACACGGTGGCGCTCAGCTACGCGCTGCCGCTGGCGCAGCTGGTGCACGGCACTGCCGGGTACAAGTATCGCGACGGCATCAACGGCACCTGGAACAGCGAAGCGGTGGCGCGCGTCGAGCGCAACACGCCGAGCGGCGAGGGCCTGGGCTATCACGTTGCCGTCAACCAATACGACTCCGACGTGCAGAGCTCCACGACTGCCGCCGAGGCTGGCGCGATGCTGAACGCCGCACATGGCAGCGTCGGCCTGGAGGCGGCGGTGCGCGACGACCTGAGCAGTTATCGCGGCACCCTCAGCGGTGCGATCGGCGGCTATCACGGCCATGGATTTGCGACGCGCCGCATCACCGACGGCTTCGCCGTCGTCGAATCCGGCGTCGCCGGGATCCCGTTGCGCGTCAACAGCCAGCCGGCGGCGACCACGGACAGCCACGGCGTGGCCGTGCTGCCCAACCTGCCGGCCTACCAGCAGAACGAGGTATTGATCGATCTCGAGGACCTGCCGCTCGACGTGCAGGTGCGGTCGCCGGTGGTGCAAGCCGCTCCGTACTACCGCAGCGGCGTGCGGCTGTCCTTGCCGGTGCAGCGCTCGCGCGGTGCCCTGATAACCCTGAAGCTTGCTGACGGCGCGCCGGTGCCGGCGGGCTCACGCGTGACACTGGCCGCCACTGGCGAGGAATTCCCGGTCGGCCGCGATGGCCTGGCCTTTGTCAGCGGCCTGGCGTCTGGCGCCAATGCGATCCGGGTGAGCTTGCACGAATTCAGCTGCGCGATTACGGTAGACCTCGCCGCCGACGCAGACCCGCAACCCAAGCTCGGCCCTTATGTCTGCGCTGCGCCCACGCCATGAACCGCGCTTTTGCCTTGCTGCTCCTGCTCGCCACGCCGCTGGCGCAGGCCGCGCTGTGCGAGCCTGTGGCGCATGACCTCACGTTTGGCGCGTATTCGACCGGCCGCAGCACCCCAACCGATGCGGTCACGACCATCACGCTGAGTTGCACCGCCGACCTCGGACCGGAAACCGTGAATTACTCGGTCGCTGTCAGTCCCGGCATGGCCGGTTTCTATGCGCCGCGCAGGCTCGCAGGCGCTGAAGGCGGGCTGGAATACAACCTGTATGCCGACAGCGCGCGCTCGGTGGTGCTCGGCGACGGCACCCAGGGCACCGTGACGCTCAGTTCGCAGCTGAGCCTGCCGGGCCTGGGCAGCCGTGACCTGGTCGTGTTCGGCCGTATTCCGGCGCACCAGGCCGTCGCGCCCGGGCACTACGGCGACCTGCTGTCGATCTCTGTCGAATTTTGATTCAGGCGCGGCCGCGGCATAATGCGCGGCATGAAGAACACACTCCTGACTGTCGTCGTTGCGGCCTGCGCCCTGTTCACGAGCTGCGGCAAACAGCCTGAACCTCCGAAGCCCGCGGCGGCCGAGACCCCCGCCTCGCCACCGCCGGCGGCCCGCGTGGGCCAATCCTGCTCGCAGGACTGCGGCAATGGCGTGAAGGCCGCGATCGTCTGCGCCGAGGGCGAAACGCCGCAGTGCGCGTGCTTGCCAGCCCCGGTGGCCAAGTGCCTGGTACCCGCGGCCGCGAAGCCCTGACCTGCCAGGCGGTACTTGGGCCATGACGCGCGATCCGGAACGCCTCGACCCGCGCGCAGGCGAACTGCTCAAGCTGCTGGTCGAGCGTTACATCCGCGAAGGCCAGCCGGTGGCCTCGCGCACGCTGGCGCGAGCCTCGGGCGTGCTGCTGTCCTCCGCCACCATCCGCAACGTGATGGCCGACCTCGACGAGCTCGGCTTCGTCAGTTCGCCGCACAGCTCGGCCGGGCGCATCCCGACTACGCGCGGCTACCGCTATTTCGTGGATGCGCTGTTGTCGCCGGAGCCCTTGTCCGACGGCGAGCGCACCCGCATCCGCGACGACCTCGTGCCCTCGGACGGCGAGCAGCAAATGCTGCGGGCGGCGTCCGAGATCCTGTCTTCGCTCTCGCACATGGCGGGCGTGGTCACCGTGCCGCGGCGCAACCTTGCCACGTTGCGCCGCATCGAGTTCCTGCCGCTGTCCGAGCGGCGGGTGCTGGCGATCCTGGTGGTCAACGGCCACGAAGTGCAGAACCGCGTGCTGGCGGTGGACCGCGACTACGGCACCGATGAACTCGAGCGTTTCGCCAACGCCATCAACCAGCATTTCACCGGCCATCCGCTGGCCAACCTGCGCCAGGCCATGCTCGACGACTTCCTCGCCGCCAAGAGCAGCGCGGACCAGACCTTGCTGGCAGCCGTGGCGATGGCTGCGCAGGCGCTGGGCAGCGCGCCGGCGCGGCAGGATTTCGTGCTTGCGGGCGGCTCGCGCCTGATGGGCTTCCAGGAGATGTCGGACGTGCAACGCCTGCGTGGCCTGTTCGAGGCGCTGGACCGCAAGCGCGAGCTCCTGCAGCTGTTCGACCAGTGCCTCGGCGCCGAAGGCCTGCAGATTTTCATCGGCGATGAATCCGGCTACCGGGTGCTGGACGAATGCAGCGTGGTGACGGCGCCGTACGTCATCGACGGGCAGGTGGCCGGGGTCCTGGGCGTGATCGGACCGACCCGCATGGCCTATTCCCGCATCATCCCGCTGGTCACCGAGACCGCCCGGGCGCTCGGGCAAGCCTTGAAACCCAAGGGCTGACCCCCACTGATCGACTCTGACGCCCGAATGGGCGATGGAACTCGTTTGCCCGCCGAAATGCCCGACATGACCGACCCCAGCCCTGAAGCCACGCCTGACATCGAGTCCAGAATTGCCGAGCTGGAGGCCAAGGTCGCCGAGAACTGGGACAAGGCGCTGCGGGCGACCGCGGAGCTGGAGAACGTGCGCCGCCGGGTCGAGCGCGAGGCGGCGATGGCGACCAAATACGCCCTCGAGCGCATCCTGGGCGAGCTGATTGCCGTGAACGACAGCCTGGAGCTGGGCCTCAAGGCTGTCGCGGGCGAAACCCCCGAGACCCGCAAGCACCTGGAAGGCCTCGAGCTGACCCACAAGCAGCTCTGGTCCACGCTCGAGCGCCACGGCGTGAGCGTGCTGGATCCCCAGGGCCAGCCCTTCAACCCCGAATTCCACGAGGCCGTCTCGATGATGGCCTCGGCGGACGTCCCGGCCAACCACGTCATGGCCGTGATGCAGAAGGGCTACAAGCTGCACGACCGGTTGCTACGGCCGGCCATGGTGGTCGTCGCCAAGGGGTCGGAGTCGACCTCGTAGGCTGGGCTGACCCTCGCGAAAGCGAGGGGAAGCCCAGCCCCTTGAAAAATCAGGCGCAGACGTCATTTAAACAACAGTTCCTGAACGCGGAGTGACACATGGGCAAGATGATCGGCATCGACCTCGGCACCACCAATTCCTGCGTCGCCATCATGGAAGGCGGGCAGCCGAAGGTCATCGAGAACTCGGAAGGCGAGCGCACCACGCCGTCCGTGGTCGCCTACACCGACGACGGCCAGGCCATCGTCGGCCGCCCGGCCAAGCGCCAGGCCGTCACCAATCCGCTGAACACGCTTTACGGCGTCAAGCGCCTGATCGGCCGCCGCTTCGAAGACCCGATGGTCGCCAAGGACATCGGCATGGTCCCGTACAAGATCGTCAAGGGCCCCAACGGCGACGCCTGGGTCGAGGCCCAAGTCAAACAAGAGCGCAAGAAGCTGTCGCCGCCGGAAATCAGCGCGCAGGTGCTGGTCAAGATGAAGAAGACCGCCGAGGACTACCTGGGCGAGCCGGTGACGGAAGCGGTCATCACGGTGCCGGCGTACTTCAACGATTCGCAGCGCCAGGCCACCAAGGACGCGGGCCGCATCGCGGGCCTTGAAGTGAAGCGCATCATCAACGAGCCGACCGCGGCCGCGCTGGCTTTCGGCCTCGACAAGGTCACCGGCGACCGCAAGATCGCCGTGTACGACCTCGGCGGCGGCACCTTCGACGTCTCGATCATCGAGATTGCCGAGGTGGACAAGGAACACCAGTTCGAAGTGCTCTCCACGAACGGCGATACGTTCCTGGGCGGCGAGGACTTCGACATGCGCGTGATCGAGCACATCGTCGCCGAGTTCAAGAAGGAATCCGGCATCGACCTGAAGAAGGACGCGCTGGCGCTGCAGCGCCTGAAAGAAGCGGCCGAGAAGGCCAAGATCGAGCTGTCCTCGACCACCCAGACCGACATCAACCTGCCGTATGTCACGGCCGACGCCTCGGGCCCCAAGCACTTGAGCATGAAGCTCACGCGCGCCAAGCTCGAATCGCTGGTGGACGACCTGATCGAGAAGACGCTCGAGCCCTGCCGTATCGCGCTGAAGGATTCCGGCCTCAAGGCGTCCGACATCCAGGAAGTGATCCTGGTCGGCGGCCAGACGCGCATGCCCAAGGTGCAGGAAGTCGTGAAGAACCTGTTCGGCCGCGAGCCGCGCAAGGACGTGAACCCGGATGAAGCGGTCGCCGTCGGCGCCGCGATCCAGGCCTCCGTGCTCTCGGGCGAGCGCAAGGACGTGCTGCTGCTCGACGTCACCCCCTTGTCGCTGGGCATCGAGACCCTCGGCGGCAAGATGACCAAGCTGATCGAGAAGAACACGACCATCCCGACCAAGAAGTCGGAGACCTTCACCACGGCCGAGGACAACCAGACTGCGGTGACGATCCAGGTCTACCAGGGCGAGCGCGAGATCGCGAGCGCCAACAAGTTCCTGGGCCGCTTCGATCTGTCCGACATCCCGCCGTCGCCGCGCGGCATGCCGCAGGTCGAGGTCGCCTTTGACATCGACGCCAACGGCATCCTCAACGTGCACGCCAAGGACAAGGCCACCAACAAGAGCCAGAGCATCGTCATCAAGGCGAACTCGGGCCTGTCCGAGGCCGAGATCCAGAAGATGGTGAAGGACGCCGAGGCGCACGCGGAAGACGACAAGAAGTTCAACGAGCTGATCACGGCCCGCAACCAGGGCGACCACATGGTCCACGCAGTCGAAAAATCGCTGAAGGATCTCGCCGCCGAAGTGCAGCCGGACGAGAAGACCGCGATCGAGGCCGCGATCGCCGACCTGCGCGAAGCGCTCAAGGCCGATGACAAGGACGCGATCACGGGCAAGACCGAGAAGCTCGCGGAAGACAGCGCCAAGCTCGCCGAGCGCGCCTACAAGAAGGCCAGTGCCGCCGCGGGCCAGCCGGGCGAGGCGGGTGGCTCAGCGCCGGGTACGGCCGAGGGCGCGTCACCGCCGAAGGACGACGTGGTCGATGCCGAGTTCAGCGAAGTAAAAGACGAAAAAAAGTAAACAACTGACATCCCCGCGAAAGCGGGGATTCAGTTTTCTGGATGCCCGCCTTCGCGGGCATGACGCATTTGCGAGGGGCGGCAGGTGTCCAAGCGGGATTACTACGAAGTGCTCGGCGTCGCCAAGGACGCCGGCGACGACGACCTCAAGAAGGCCTATCGCCGGCTGGCGATGAAGTACCACCCTGACCGCAATCCGGACAATCCCGACGCCGAATCCCACTTCAAGGAGGCCAACGAGGCCTACGAAGTCCTGTCGGACGGCCAGAGGCGCGAGATCTACAACCAGTACGGCCACGAAGGCCTGCAGCGCGGCGGCGGTGGCGGCGATTTCGGCGGCTTCGCCGACGTGTTCGGAGACATTTTCTCGGACATCTTCGGCGGCGGCGGACGCGGCGGCCCTCGGCGCGGCGCCAACCTGCGCTACACGATGGAGCTCACGCTGGAGGAAGCCGCGTTCGGCACGAGCACCGAGATCCGCGTGCCGAAACTTTCGAACTGCGCGCACTGCAAGGGGCAGGGCACGGCCGATGGCAAGGCGCCGCCGGCCTGCACCACCTGCCGCGGCGCCGGCCAGGTCCGCATCCAGCAGGGCTTCTTCACGCTGCAGCAGACCTGTCCGCATTGCCGTGGCCGCGGCGTCGCGGTGAGCGACCCTTGCACCGTCTGCCGCGGTGCGGGCCGCGTGCGCACTGAAAAAACGCTCGAGGTGAAAGTGCCGGCCGGCGTCGATACCGGCGACCGCATCCGCATCAACGGCGAAGGCGAGGCGGGCGACAAGGGCGCCAGCCCCGGCGACCTGTACGTGCAGATCGTGGTGAAGCCGCACGAGATTTTCGAGCGCGACGGCAGCGACCTGGTCTGCCAGGTGCCGATCGACATGCTGCGCGCGACGCTCGGCGGCGACCTGGAAGTGCCGACGCTCAACGGCAAGGCCATGCTGAAAATCCCTGAAGGCACGCAGAGCGGGCGGGTGTTCCGCCTGCGCGGGCTGGGCGTGCGCCCCGTGCGCGCAGGCGCATCTGGCGACCTCCTGTGCGCGGTCGCGGTCGAGACGCCGGTCAAGCTCACCAAGGCGCAAAAAGAGCTGCTGCTGAACTTCGGGGCCTCGCTCGAGGGCACCGGGGAGCGGCACAGCCCCAGCGCCGAGAGCTGGCTGGACAAAGCGAAGAAATTCATCGGCAAGTAGAATCCGGGGGCCATGAAAACCACCCGCATCGCCATCCACGGTGCCGCCGGCCGCATGGGCCGCGCGGTGATCCAGACCGCGCTCGCCACGCCCGGCGCCAAGCTTGTCGCCGCGATCGACCGCAAGGACAACGAGGAGCTCGGCGAGGACGTCGGCTCCGTGGTCGGGCAGGGACCTATCGGCGTCGCCGTCGGCTACGTCATCGACCCGGCCGCCGAGCCCTTCGAAGTGCTCATCGACTTCTCGCAGCCCGAAGGCACGCTGGCTGCGCTCGAGCTGTGCCGCGCCAACAAGAAGGCGATTGTCATCGGCACCACCGGTTTTTCGCCGGCGCAGCGTGCCACCATCGACGCGGCGGCGCGGGAAATCCCCGTCTGCACCTCTGCCAATTTTTCCATCGGCGTGAACGTGGTGCTGAGCCTGCTGGCCGACGCCGCGCGGCTGCTGGGCGAGGGCTACGACGTCGAGATCGTCGAGGCGCATCACCGCCACAAGAACGACGCGCCCTCGGGCACGGCGCTGGCGATGGGCGAAGAAGTGGCGCAGGCCCTCGGCCGCAGCCTCAAGGAACACGCGGTCTACGGCCGCGAGGGCCAGACCGGTGCGCGCCACGGCAAGACCATCGGCTTCTCCGCGGTGCGCGGCGGCGACGTGGTCGGCGACCACACCGTGATGTTCCTGGGCGAGGGCGAGCGCGTGGAGATCACGCACAAGGCCACCAGCCGCCTGAACTTTGCGCAGGGCGCCGTGCGGGCGGCCTGCTGGCTGGCGGGCCGCAAGCCCGGCCTCTACTCGATGCAGGATGTGCTGGCCGGCGGATGATCCGCGCGGCGACGCGCCGGGACGTCCCGGCGATCCTGCGCCTGATCAAGGCGCTGGCCGAATACGAGAAACTCTCGGGCGAGGTGGTCGCGACACCGGCGCGGCTGACCCAAACCCTGTTCGGCAGGAACCCCGTCGCTGAAGTCCTGCTGGCGATCGAAGACAAGCGCGCAGTCGGCATGGCGCTCTTCTTCCGCAACTACTCCACGTTCCTCGCGCGGCCGGGCATTTATCTCGAGGACTTGTACGTCGAGCCGGAATTCCGCGGTCGCGGCCTGGGCAAGCAGTTGCTGCAGGCGGTGGCGCGCTTGGCGGTGAAGCGCGGCTGCGGCCGCTTCGAGTGGTCGGTGCTGGACTGGAACACGCCGGCGATCGAGTTCTACAAGTCGCTGGGTGCCCAGCCGATGAGCGACTGGACGATTTTCCGCGTCACCGGGCCGGCGCTGAAAAAACTGGGTCGCAAGGGAAAAAAATAGGGACAGATTTATTTTTGGGGGCGTAAGATTTCCCCCATGACGGGACCCATCGAAGACGGCCTGCGCAAAGGCCGCGGCGCGCTGTCCAATCCGGCGGGGCGTTTCGAAACGAAGCATCGCCAGGCCTTCGACGACGGCTGGCCGGCGGACGAAGAGTTGCCGTCGATCGAGACCACCGTCACTGCCGAACCCGCGCGCTCGATCATCTCGCGCAACGACTCTCCGGACCTCGGCTTCACGCAATCCATCAATCCTTACGCGGGATGCGAAACGGGTTGCATTTATTGCTTTGCTCGCCCAAGCCACGCGTACCGAAATCTTTCGCCCGGCCTGGACTTCGAGACCAGGCTCTTCTACAAGCCCAACGCCGCCGAACTGCTCGACCAGGAACTGCGCAAGCCGGGCTACGAGTGCCGCTCGATCACGCTCGGCGCCAACACCGATCCGTACCAGCCGATCGAGAAGAAGCTCGGCATCACGCGCAGCCTGCTCGAAGTGGGCCTGAAGTTCCGCCAGCCGATGTTCATTGTGACCAAGGGCGCGGCCGTGCTGGCGCGCGACATCGAGCTGCTGGCCGAAATGGCGAAGTCGCGGCTCGTCGGCGTCGCGGTGTCGATCACGTCGCTGTCCGACGACATCAAGCGCACGCTGGAGCCGCGCGCTGCCTCGCCGGCGGCGCGGCTGAAGCTGGTGCGCTGGCTCAGCGAGGCGGGCGTGCCGGTCATGGTCATGGTGGCGCCGGTCATCCCGTTCGTGACCGACCACGAGATGGAAAGGATCCTCGAGGCCTCGCGCGACGCGGGTGCGCTGGCGGCGGGCTACGTGATGCTGCGCCTGCCCTGGGAAGTGAAGGATCTGTTCGAGCAGTGGCTGCGCGCGCATTTCCCGCAGAAGGCCGATCACGTGATGAGCCTGATGCGCCAGTTGCACGGCGGCGACCCTGCGCACCGCGCGGCCGAACCGGCGCCGGTGGAAGCGGAGGACGAAAGCCACGAGGGCGTGCTGGACATCCCGGCGCGGCAGCCGGGGCAGTTCAAGCGCAACGAGTACTACTCCGCTGAATTCAGCGTCAGGCAGCGCGGGCAGGGGCCGCTGGCGCAAATGTTCGAGCAGCGCTTCCGGCTGGCCACGCGGCGCCTGGGGCTGACCCGGTCACGCCAGTTGACACTCGACACCTCGCAGTTCCGGCTGCCGCCGGTCGCCGGCGATCAGCTCGGCATGGATTTCTGACAGAATCGCGCCGGGATATCGGGAGTGCGCGTGGACTTCTCGCAGGCCGTTTACGCCGACGTGCGTGTCATTGCGGTGAAAGGCCGCGTCGATCACGCAACGGCTGACCAATTCAGGACCCAGCTCTGGCCCGTGCTCGCCAGCTGCTCCGCGGACGGCGAAAAATTCCTGCTGGACCTGTCGGCACTCGAATACATCAGCAGCGCCGGCCTGCGCGTGCTGATGCTGGCCGCGCGCGAGGTCAAGCCCCGCCAGGGCACGCTGGTGGTCTGCGAACTCTCGCCGGTGGTCAAGGAAATCTTCGAGATCAGCCGCTTCAACGTTGTGTTCCGCGTCTACCCTGACCTGCGCGCGGCGCTGGCGGAGCTGTCCGAGCGTGCCGCGCTCGCCTACGGCAAGGTCTGAGACCTGGCCTCCATGCGGCTCCATTTCTGGGGGACGCGCGGGTCGCTGCCGGTGGCCCTGATCGCGTCGCAGGTCCGCGCCAAGGTCGTCGCCGCGTTGACCCAGGCCGCTGGGCGCAACCTCGCCACGCCGGAACAGGTCAAGGCCTTCGTGGACACGCTCGGGTTCGATGTCGCCGGCACTTTCGGCGGACATTCGCCTTGCATGCAGGTCGAATGCGGGAGCGACGACGAATTCCTGCTGTGCGACCTCGGCAGCGGCGCGCGGCCGTTCGCGCAGGCCACGCTCAAGCAACGCGGCGGCCGGCCGGCGACCTACCACGTGCTGGTCTCGCACATGCACTGGGACCACATCATGGGGTTCCCGTTCTTCACGCCGGCCTACATACCCGGCAACAAGATCAGGATCTACGGCTGCCATGCCGGCCTCGAGATGGCGCTTCGGCGCCAGCAGGATCCGCCGTCGTTCCCGGTCCCGTTGTCGGTGTTGCGCGGCGACATCCAGTTCATCGGCCTCGCGCCCGGCACGCCGGTCGAGATCGCCGGCTGCACGGTGACGGCGACACCGCAGCAGCATTCGGGCGATTCCTATGGCTACCGCATCGAGCGCGGCGGCAAGTCGCTGATCTACACCACCGACACCGAGCACAAGCTCGACGAATACGGGCAGACGCAGCGCTTCGTGGAGTTCTTCCGCAACGCTGACGCCGTCGTGTTCGACAGCATGTATTCGCTCGCTGACGCGATGTCGGTGAAGGAGGACTGGGGACACTCCAGCAACGTGATCGGCGTCGAGCTGTGCCAGATGGCAAAGGCGAAGCGCCTGCTGCTGTTCCACCACGAGCCGGTGTTCGACGACGCCCAGCTGATGAGGATCCTGGAGGAAACGCGGCGCTTCGAGCAGATCACGCGCGAGGATCACCCGGTGGAGGTCCTGTCTGCCTATGACGGACTCGAGCTCGAGCTCTAGGCTGTTGGCGCAGATCGGCGGCGCCCGCAGCGCCGTCGTCGCCACGCTGGTGCTGGCGCTGGTCATGGCGCTCGACACGCCAGTGCAGGGCGGGTTGCGCGACCCGCTGTTCGACGGTTACCAGCGGCTGTTGCCGCGTGCGCTGGCCTCGACGCCCGCGACGGTCGTGGAGATTGACGAGCGAACGCTGGAGGCCTTCGGCCAATGGCCGTGGCCGCGCACGCGGCTGGCGGAGCTGGTGGATCGCATCGTTGGCGCCGGGGCGGCAGCGGTGGGCCTCGACATCCTGATGCCCGAGCCAGACCGGCTGTCACCGCGGCGCATCGTCGAGTCCACGACGGGCCTCGCCCCCGGGATCGTTGGCGCCATTCGCGCCTTGCCGGACAACGACGAAGTGCTGGCCAAGGCCTTGTCGAAGGGCCCCACGGTGCTCGGCGTGGCCGGTGAGGACGCGGCTTCGCCCGTCGCCGAGAATCGCCCCATCCGGTCGATTCCCGTGCTGTTGCGCGGCGATCCGGCCGGGTTGTTGAAGTTGCCGCAGTACTTCGGGGTGGTGCGCAGCCGGCCGGAAATGGAGACGGCCGCAGCCGGGCAGGGACTGATCAACTCCGGCAACGTCAGCGTGGTGCGACGTGTGCCCCTGCTGGGCCGCGTCAACGACCTCGTGATGGCCAACCTGGAGATGGCGATGCTGGCGGTCGCCGCGCACGAGCCCGTGGTGGAGGTGAGCCTCGACGCGCACGGCGTGCGCTCGCTGAGCATTGGCGATGTCACCGTGCCGACCGAAGCCGACGGCGCCCTATGGCTGCGCTTCGGCCCGTCCGACCCGCGCCGCAAGCTGTCGGCGGTGGACGTGCTGCACGGGACCTTCGACCCGGACCTGTTGCGGCACAAGCTGGTCATCGTCGGCGTCACCGGCCTGGGCCAGGTGGACGCGGCGCAGACGCCCGTCGGGATGATGCCGGGCGCGGAAGTGCGCGCGCAGCTGCTCGAGAACATCTTCGACCAGTCCTGGCTCACGCGCCCGTCCGGCGCGAGGTGGCTGGAAATCGCGCTGTTCCTGCTGATGGCCGCAGCCTGCATCCTGCGCGTGCCGCGCACCCCGCCGCGGGAGGCCTTCGCCGAGTACAGCGCGCTGGTCGGTGTGCTGGTGATGGGCGGACTCATCGCCTTCAACTACGGCTGGCTGGTGGACGTCGCCACGCCGATTGCCGGTGCCACCTTCGTCTTCACGCTCGTGCTGGGCTCGACGCTGGCGGAGGCCCAGTTGCAGCGGCGCGAGCTGGCGGTGCGCCTGGCGGCCGAGCGCGAATCCGCGGCGCGGCTGGCCGGTGAGCTGGAAACCGCGCGCCGCGTGCAGATGGGCATGCTGCCGGAATCGCCCGGCATGCTGGCCAGCGACCCCCGCATCGAGCTGAAGGCCTTCATGGAGCCGGCCCGCTCGGTGGGTGGCGACCTCTACGATTTCTTCATGCTCGACGAGCGCCGGCTGTTCGTGATGGTCGGCGACGTCTCCGGCAAGGGCATCGGCGCGGCCATGTTCATGGCGCTGATCAAGTCGCTGTGCAAGAGCGCCGTGCTGCGCCAGCCGCAGGCGCTGGACCTCGCGCTGGCGCAGGCCGAGGACGAGATCAAGCGCGAGAACCCGGAGTCGCTGTTCGTGACGCTGCTGGTGCTGTCGCTGGACCTCGATACCGGCGAGTTCATCTATTGCAACGCGGGTCATGACCCGCTCTACGGCTTGCTGCCCGGGCAGACGAGGCCGTACAAGCTGGATCACGGCGGCCGCCCGCCCCTGTGCGTGCTCGACGATTACCCGTACCCGCTGGGACGCGACCGCCTGGTGCCGGGGCAGATGCTGTGCATGATCACGGACGGCATCACCGAGGCCACCAACCCCGAAGGCAAGCTGTACGGGCACAAGCGGCTGGAAGCGGTGCTGGAACGCATGAGCGACGGCACGCCGGCCGGGATGATCGAGGCGGTGCGCAAGGACGTGAGCGAGTTTGCCGCGGGCGCCGAGCAGTCGGATGACATGTCGATGCTTGCCCTGCGCTGGAACGGCCGCGCTGCGGCCGCGTGACGATGCTAGCGGACGAGGATCTCGACGCGCCGGTTCTTCGGCTCGGCCACGCCGTCGGCGGTGGCAACGACCGGCTCGCGTTCGCCCATGCCCACTGCCGACACGATGCCGGCGTCCGCACCCCGCTTCATGACGAGCTCACGCACCCACTGTGCGCGCTTGAGCGAGAGGGCGTCGTTGCGCGGGCCGGTGCCCATGCGGTCGGTGTGACCGGTGACGATGATTTCTGCGGCCTGGCGCGAAGCCACGTCGGTCAGCATGGCGGCCAGCGCCGCGTTGGACTCCGGGGTGAGCTCCAGCTTGGCCACGACGAAGTAGAGCGTGTAAGTGACGGACTGGTGCGGCAGTGCGGCGCTGGCATCGGCGAACAGGGAGTTGACCTGGTCGGCGTTCAGGGTGCTGCGCTCGATGGCCTCGCTGTGCTCGCGCGTTCGCACGGCGCCGTAGGCCTCGTGGATGACTTCGCGTTTTGCGCCCTGGTTGACCACCACGGTGCCGACGTGGCCGTCGGCGCGGGCCGGCACCACGACCACGAGCGTCTCGGCCGGGGGCGTGTCCGGGGCAAGCCAGCAGGCGCAGCCGGTCAGGAAAGCGCCGCACAAAAGAAAAGGCGCCAGTGTCGTGGCTGGCGCCAGTCTCCGCGGCCTATGCGGCTGGATCATTTACCGGCGTCGGGATGGGTGACCTGCACGAAGAACTCGGTGCCCCGCACGCCCAGGATGGTGGTCGGCGTGCGGATGCGCATGGCTTCCGGCGACTTCGCCACGATCTTGCCCGAGACCGCCGAGAGGGTGCCGCGGTGCAGGGTGGCTTCCAGGGCGTCGGGTTCCGACTTCGAGCCGAACGAGAAGCGGCCGATGTCCATCATGCTGTCAGGGCCGAGCGACAGCATCGAATTGTCGCTGAAGGTAATGCCGACCGCACCGTCGGCCTTGGTCAGCACGCGGTCGGCCTGCTGTACGGCCGTCCCTGCCGAGGCCGCCATTTCCTTGCCCTCGCGCACGATCACGACGCCACCCTTGGAGGTCTTGATCTGGCCGACGTCGGCCGCGGAAGCGAGCGGCGCCAGCAGGCCCAGCACGACAAGCAACGCAGCGCTATGCAAGATCTTCATGTGGAGCATCTCCCCGATGGATTTGGTGGTACCGGCAGGGGGCCACTATAGCGCCGGCCTCCTCCCCAAGTGCGGTGATGCAGGTCTCAAATGACCGCCGAACGGCAGTCTTTTCAGGCCCGGACGGGGGCGCTGGCCGAGGTCATGGGCTACATCGAGCGCCGGAGCCGGGCGCTGGGCCTGCCGCGCTCCACCACCTTGAAGCTCTTGCTCGTGGCCGAAGAGTTGTTCATCAACACGGTGTTGCACGGCTATGGCGGGGATAGCGCCGGCACAGTGGCCTTCACCCTGCGCGACCTCGGGACCGAAGTGGAACTGGTCGCGGAGGACCAGGCGCCAGCCTTCGATCCGTTTGCCCAGCTGCCGGCAGTGTCCGGATCAAGGGATCCGCAGGCCAGGCCGGTCGGCGGGCTTGGCCGCGTGCTGGTCAGCGGCCTTTCGTCGCGCCACAGCTACGAACGCCGCGACGGAAGCAACCGGATCAGCGTGTGCCTGCCGAAAAAATCGCCAGAGCGCTGAAGAAAACCTTGAAAAAATTTCTGCGAAAACTCTTTAATCAGCGCGGCGGCTCCGGTAAGATGCCCGCCTAATCCGAGACGGGGGCCCTTAGCCCCCGTTTCCGTGTCCAGAGCACAATTTTCCTGGGATTACTGACGGATTAGCGCGCACATGAATTCAACCGTCCCGGCACTTCTCGCCCTCGCGGACGGTTCCATTTTCAAGGGTATTTCCATTGGCGCCGACGGCGCCGCGGTGGGCGAGGTCGTGTTCAACACGGCCATGACCGGCTACCAGGAAATCCTGACCGATCCCTCGTACCGCGAGCAGATCGTCACGCTGACCTACCCGCACATCGGCAACGTCGGCACCAATGCGGAGGACGCCGAGTCGGCCAGGGTCCACATCGCGGGGCTGGTGGTGCGGGAAGTGCCGCGGCCGCCGTCGAACTTCCGCTCGACGCAGGATTTCCGCGAGTACCTGCGTGCCAACGGCACGGTGGCGATCGCCAACATCGACACGCGCCGCCTTACGCGCATCCTGCGCGACAAGGGCGCACAGAGTGGCTGCATCGTCGCGGGCAGTGCCCTCGGCACCGAGGGTCAGGCGCTCAAGCGGGCACGCGCGTTCCCGGGCCTGAAGGGCATGGACCTGGCGAAGGTCGTGACCTGCGCCAGGAGCGAAGCCTGGACCCGCGGCAGCTGGGAGCTTGCGACCAACCGCGAAAAAATCCGCGAAGGAGGCAAGTGCCATGTGGTCGCCTACGACTTCGGCGTCAAGCGCAACATCCTGCGCATGCTGGTGGACCGTGACTGCCGCGTGACGGTGGTGCCGGCGCAGACCTCGGCCGCCGAGGTTTTCAAGCTCAATCCCGACGGCGTGTTGCTCAGCAACGGCCCCGGCGATCCGGAGCCCTGCGATTACGCGATCCGCGCGGCGCGCGAGTTCATGCAGCAGAAGCTGCCGCTGTTCGGCATCTGCCTGGGTCACCAGATCCTCGGCCTGGCCGCCGGAGCCCGGACGCTCAAGATGAAATTCGGCCATCACGGCGCCAACCACCCGGTGCAGGACGTGGAGTCCGGCCGCGTGCTGATCACCAGCCAGAATCACGGCTTCGCGGTGGACGAAAGCTCGCTGGCCGCCAACGTGAAAGTCACGCATCGTTCGTTGTTCGACGGCAGCAACCAGGGCTTGCGCGTCCTCGATGCGCCGGCGTTCAGCTTCCAGGGCCACCCCGAGGCCTCGCCGGGCCCGCACGACGTGGACTACCTGTTCGACCGCTTCATCGAATTGATGGGCACGGCCGCCGGCTCGCCGCGCCAAGCCGCTGCCCAGACTGCTTGAGACCCGCCTGACATGCCCAAGCGCACCGACCTCGAATCCATCCTGATCATCGGCGCCGGCCCGATCATCATCGGCCAGGCCTGCGAGTTTGATTACTCCGGCGCCCAGGCCTGCAAGGCGCTGCGTGAAGAGGGCTACAAAGTGGTGCTGGTCAACAGCAATCCGGCCACGATCATGACTGACCCCGACACGGCGGACGTGACCTACATCGAGCCCATCACCTGGCAGGTGGTCGAGAAGATCATCGCCAAAGAGCGGCCCGATGCCGTGCTGCCCACGATGGGCGGCCAGACCGCACTCAACTGCGCACTCGACCTGCACAAACACGGCGTGCTGGCCAAGTACGGCGTGGAGATGATCGGCGCCAACGAGCACGCCATCGAGAAGGCTGAAGACCGGTTGAAGTTCAAGGACGCGATGACCTCCATCGGCCTGGGCTCGGCACGCAGCGGCATTGCGCACTCGCTGGAAGAAGCCTGGGTGGTGCAAAAGCGCATCGCCGCCGAGGTCGACGTGAATTCCACAAACTC